>PCSL01000103.1:0-664 GCA_002772325.1 Chloroflexi bacterium CG23_combo_of_CG06-09_8_20_14_all_45_10 | reverse complement strand
CAGGGAGCGCAAATAAAATTTATTATCCTCAGAGCGAAACTTAACATAGCTCCCTGCCGCTATTGCAATGAATGTTGGGAAGCTAGTAAGTGTGCCATAGAGGCAGAGATTAAACCTGAGCAACACCAATCAGCTCAGCTAAATTGTGGATTCCTTTATCACTCATAAAATGCTTTATCCCTTCCAATATATTAAGGCTGGCACGAGGGTTGGTTAAATTGGCGCTACCAACTTGTACTGCGCTAGCCCCACACATAATGAATTCTAAGGCATCTGCAGCACAACCAATACCACCGCAACCTATCAATGGGATATGCACGACCTTAGCTACTTCATACACCATATAAAGTGCTATGGGTTTGATAGCAGGACCAGAAAGTCCACCAGTAATATTCCCTAAGCACGGTTTCCTTTTACTTATGTCAATCGCTATCCCTTTCACCGTGTTAATCAAAGATATGGCATCAGCTCCAGCACTTTCCACTGCTAAGGCAATTTCCTTAATATCAGTTACATTAGGGCTTAGTTTTACCATGACGGGCAAGCTGGTCACAGCTTTAACAACTGAAGTTACTTCAGCAGCAAGTTTTGGGTTTACTCCAAACTCAATTCCACCCGCTGAAATATTAGGGCAACTAATGTTTAATTCAATGCCACTTACCCC
>PCSL01000093.1:4490-4995 GCA_002772325.1 Chloroflexi bacterium CG23_combo_of_CG06-09_8_20_14_all_45_10 | reverse complement strand
GGGTTTATGCCCATAGAAGTTTTCCTAATTTGTATAGTCATTTTCCCTCCTATGGCATATTATACCACCTCAGTTAGCAATTCTGCCTGTTAGCTACCAGCAAGATAATCCATGCCCATAGTTTTTTCCTTCGCGGGGTTTAATTTGAGCGTTATGAGATTCTTCGCTGCCCCTTCACGGAGTTTACCCTGAGCGAGATTCTTCAGTCGCTTCGCTCCCTCAGAATGACGAGGAGTGAAGGGTTCAGGGCTTTGGCTGACAATGCCCCTTGCAAAGGCAAATAAGTGGTATAATCTGTAGCCGGGATGAAGAAGGAGTTAATGCAAATCTTAGCCTGCCCAGTATGCAAAGGGGAATTGCAGCTCAAGATAGATAAAGAAGAAGGGAAGGAAGTTATTGCTGGGTCTTTGTATTGCCCCAAGTGCCAGTATTCCTATCCCATTGTGGACGCAATTCCTAATTTGCTGCCACCAAGCGAGCAAACTTAGTTTAAGAGGGCGTTTAT
>PCSL01000093.1:4286-4428 GCA_002772325.1 Chloroflexi bacterium CG23_combo_of_CG06-09_8_20_14_all_45_10 | reverse complement strand
AGAGATTCTTCGCCTGCGGCTCAGAATGACAGAGGGTGAAGTGAGGTTATTAAGCAACCTTGTTTAGGGACTATAAGCCACTCCGCTAGTGGGAGATTCCCAAACCTCGACACATGCTAATTTAACAGCTGACTCTGAAAAG
>PCSL01000093.1:1604-4207 GCA_002772325.1 Chloroflexi bacterium CG23_combo_of_CG06-09_8_20_14_all_45_10 | reverse complement strand
TGAGGTAAGCGTGGTCAAATTGAGCTAGGGTTTCCCTTAAGTAGCGCTTTATTTGGGCAAAATCGTAAGCCAAGCCATTTTCATCAAGTTTTGTGGCCTGTAGGCGAGCTATCACCTTAAAGCGATGCCCGTGTAGTTTTTCACACTTTCCACGATAATTTCGCAAATGGTGCGCAGCATCAAAATGCTCTTCCACGAATAGTTGATACATTAAAACCTCCTACCTTAAAAATCCAAATTCGAAATTCGAATATCTAAATCCTAAACAATATCAAAAATTAAAGATAAAAAATCAAAATTACAATTCAAAATATAAAAATACTTTATTCCCTATTGTAGTTAGCTGCATAATCTGGTATAAAATTCCTCGCCCTTGATGGGAGAGGATTAAGGTGAGGGTGGAATTCTCCTCTCTCTAACTCCCTCCCGCGAGGGGAGGAAGAATTGTAAGACATTTTGAATTTGCCTATATCCTTTGCTATACGAAAGTATCTAGTCATTTCATACAGCTCCATCTTCGCACTCCATTGTATCCCTCGACGTTGCTAGCTAGCTCGGTGATGCTCTTGCCCAGCTCAGGATGAACTAACTCTGGAGCGATCTCGGCCAAGGGTACGAGGACAAAAGCTCTATCTGTTAAGCGAGGATGTGGAATGGTTAAATCCTTGGTTTTAATAATTTTGCTGTCATAGAAAAGGATGTCTATGTCAATAGGGCGAGGTGCATTAGGGAAACTAGGCGTTCTGCCCATTTTACTTTCGATGGCTTTGGCTAGGCTAAGGAGTTCCTGAGGGTTTAAATTGGTTGCGACCTGACACACCATATTGAGAAAGAGGGGCTGCTCTTTATAGCCTGCCGGCTCAGTTTCGTAAATGGACGAAATTTTTCCTAATTTTGCCTTCTGAGAAAGCAAAGTTAGAGCCTGAGCCAGATTTTTTTCTCGTTCTCCCAAGTTTGAGCCAAGACAAAGATAGGCAATAGCCAATTTAATCGCTGCCCCCTAATTATGGCATCGCCCATCCTGCACTCGAACAATGTCAGCGCCTTTGGCGATACCATAGCTATAGTGGCCAAGCTCTTTCGGTTTACAATTGCCTTGATGGGACACATCATTGATTATAGCAGAACAAGCTATTAAAATAGCAATCTAAATAAGCGACAATAAGGGAAATGGACATCGAGGAGAAATTAGCTCATTTAAGCAAATTCAGAGAGGAAGCCAAGGCAGGAGGTGGGCCTAAGCGTGTTGAGGCGCAGCATACTAAGGGGAAATTAACTGCCAGAGAGCGAATCAATCTTCTATTTGACGCAGGAACTTTTGAAGAAATTGACCCTTTTGTGACTCACCGTTGCACCGATTTTGGTATGGCAGAGCAGAAGTTCCTTGGTGATTCGGTGGTTGTTGGCTATGGCAGGGTAAATAATAGACTTACCTTCGCCTTTTCACAAGACTTCACTATCTTCGGTGGCTCGTTATCAGAGGTAGCTTCTGAAAAAATTTGCCAGGTGATGGACCTAGCGGCGAAGAATGGAGCTCCTTTTGTGGCTGTTTTGGATTCTGGGGGGGCGCGTATTCAGGAAGGAGCCGATAGCCTTAAGGGCTATGGTGAGATTTTTACCCGGAATACCCTGTATTCTGGGGTCATCCCTCAAATTTCGGTGATAGTTGGTCCTACTGCTGGGGGCGCTGTTTATTCCCCGGCTATTACTGACTTTGTCTTCATGGTTAAAGGTTTGGGGCAAAGTTATATTACCGGCCCTGAGGTCGTCAAAGCTGTCACAGGGGAGGAGGTCAGCTTGGAGGAACTAGGTGGCGCTGTGGTAAATGCCACTAAAAGTGGCAATTGCCACTTTGTATATGAGACTGAAGTGGAATGTTTTCAGCAGGTGCGTAGATTATTAAGCTTCCTCCCCCAAAGTTATAAGGAAAAACCGCCTTCCGTAGATACCGATGATGAGCCTGACCGCACGGATGAGGAACTGCTTCACATTGTTCCTGTCAACCCTACTCAACCATATGATATGAAGCGGATTATAGCAAAGATAGTAGACAATGGTGACTTTATGGAAGTGCACCAGAGATTTGCCCCTAATTTTATTGTTGGTTTTGCTCGACTGGATGGGCAAAGCATGGGCATTTTAGCTCAGCAGCCTATGTATCTGGCTGGGGTATTAGATATTGATGCTAGCGATAAAGCAGCCAGGTTCGTTCGTTTTTGTGATTGTTTTAATATTCCCTTGGTTACCCTTGTTGATGTTCCGGGATATATGCCGGGGACAGACCAGGAATTCAGGGGCATTATCAGACATGGAGCCAAAGTCCTTTTTGCCTATGCTGAGGCTACCGTGCCTAAGGTGAGCGTAATCATTCGCAAAGCTTACGGGGGAGCTTATATCGCTATGAGCAGCAAGAGTCTGCGAGGAGACATTAACTATGCCTGGCCTACAGCGGAAATTGCTGTGATGGGTCCTGAGGGGGCAGTCAATATTATCTATCGTGATGAAATCAAGAAATCAGCCAATTCGGAAGAAACAAGGCAGAGGCTAATTCAAGAATACCGGGACAAATTTGCCAATCCCTACGTGGCGGCAGCTAGAGGCTA
>PCSL01000093.1:0-1584 GCA_002772325.1 Chloroflexi bacterium CG23_combo_of_CG06-09_8_20_14_all_45_10 | reverse complement strand
CTCGGGAAACACGCCCGAAGCTAATTAAGGCATTACAAATGTTACAGAACAAGGAAGTTTCTAACCCATCTAAGAAACATGGTAATATTCCCCTATAAGCCTTACTGCGCTAGCTGTTAAAGAGGCTAGCTCAAAAAGGTTACAGAACTTATAGCGGGTGTCTAAAATGTAGTGCGAGGCTTTAGCCTCGTGCACGACCCTAAAGGGTCGCACTACGAAAATTTTTGGGTGAAGATTATTAAAACTAGATGAGATAAATCTATTTTTGAATCTGAGGCAAAATTAAACAGCCTCATATATATAGGGAGGTAGTATGAGTTTAGCTGGCAACAAAAACCCAGTAAAAATCACGGACCTTAGCTTTCGTGATGGGCACCAGTCCTTACTAGCTACTCGAGTGCGGACCGAGGACTTGGAAGCCATCGGCCCGGAGATGGATAAGGTTGGTTTTTGGTCTATGGAAGTCTGGGGAGGAGCTACCTTCGATGTTATGACCCGATTTCTGAATGAAGATCCTTGGGAGAGAATCCGCATCCTGAAGAGGGCAATGCCTCATACCAAACTTCAGATGTTGCTTCGGGGGCAGAATCTCGTTGGCTATCGTAATTACGCTGACGATGTAGTTACTGCTTTTGTTCACCACGCTGCCGATTGTGGCATTGACGTTTTCCGTGTTTTCGATGCTGTTAATGATGAACGCAACTTTGAAACCGCCTTCAAGGCAATCAAAGACCGTAATAAGCATATCCAGGGCTCGCTATGTTACTCACTCACGGAACGAAAATTAGGCGGGTCTGTTTACAACATTGATTACTACGTTAACAAAGCTCTTATAATTCAGGATATGGGAGTAGACAGCCTGTGTATTAAGGATATGGCTGGACTCATTGCTCCGGATGATGCTTATGACTTGGTTAAGGCTCTGAAGGAAGCTTTGAAAATACCTGTCTGCCTTCACAGCCATTTCACCAGTGGTATGGCATATATGAGCCTTCTAAAGGCTATAGAAGCTGGGGTGGATATTATTGATACCTGTGTTGCTCCTTTTGCCTTACGTACTTCTCACTCAGCGATAGAGCCAATTGTAGTCGCTCTCCGTGGCACTCCTCGGGATACTGGGCTCAACTTAGAACTCCTTCTTAAGCTGGATGAATATTTTGAAGCCATAGCTCCTAAATATCGTGACTTTCTGGCTAAAACTAAGATGTCGGTCATTGATACTGGGGTGCTATGGCATCAGATCCCGGGAGGAATGTTCTCCAACATGGTAGCTCAGTTAAAAGAAGCTGATGCTCTCCATAGATTGCCTGAAGTTTGTGCTGAGCTTCCACAAACGCGGAAGGAATTGGGCTATCCGCCCTTGGTTACACCTACCAGCCAAATTGTGGGCACTCAGGCAATCAACAATGTTCTCTTTGGTAGATATAAAGTTATTTCTCAACAGGTTAAGGACTATGTTTATGGCCTTTATGGTAAGCCGCCTGCTCCTATTGACCCCAAAGTGCAAGAATTGGTTCTCAAGGGTTATGAAAGGGGTGAGCAACCAATCACTTGTCGGCCTGCCGATGTATTAGAGCCTGAATT
>PCSL01000059.1:2324-4924 GCA_002772325.1 Chloroflexi bacterium CG23_combo_of_CG06-09_8_20_14_all_45_10 | reverse complement strand
GTGAAGATTTTGGAGACACGCCCTTTGTCTAAGGAGAAACGATGGCGCATAATAGAGATAATATCTAGGAGTGAATCAGCTGAAGCTGAACCAGTTGAGGTAAGGAAAGATGATTCAGGCTTACACCAGACTTAAAGTAGCTGATAATACCGGGGCGAAACAAATTATGTGTATCAATGTACCTGGTGGGACTAGAAGGAGATATGCGCATGTTGGTGACGTCGTTGTGGCTACGGTGAAACAAGCTATGCCGCATGGGATGGTAAAGGTGGGTGAGGTGGTGCGAGCTGTAATTGTACGTGTTGCTAAGCCTTATCGCCGACTTGACGGCTCCTATATCAGATTTGATGAAAATGCCGCGGTTATTCTAGGTGATAAGAATAATCCTAAAGGGAGTCGCATTTCTGGTCCCGTAGCCCGAGAACTTAGAAGCAAGAATTATACTAAGATAATCTCCTTAGCCCCGGAGGTTGTGTGAAATGAAAATTAGAAAGGGTGATACTGTTGTCATTATTGCTGGCAAGGACATAGGGAAAAAGGGAGGGGTGCAGCGTGTTCTCCTTAAAGAAGATAAAATAGTGGTGAAGGGGCTTAATATTATTAAGCGGCATTCTCGAACCCGAGGTGGAGCTCGGCAAGCTGGTATAATCGAGCTTGAAGCCCCCCTTCATGTATCTAATGTAATGTTGCTGTGCAGTAAGTGCGGTAAGCCTGCACGAGTCGGGTTTTGTTCTCTTGATGATGGACGGCGGGTGCGGGTTTGTCGCTCTTGTGGTGAAGTGATTGACTGACAGGCTAATTATGACATCTGGGTTGAAAGTAAAGTATTTGACAGAGGTGGCCCCGGAGCTCAAAGCTAGGCTTGGCTACACTAATGTTATGCAACTGCCAAGGCTAGAAAAGATTGTGCTTAGCATTGGCTTGGGCGAAGCAATACAAAACCCTAAAGCTCTTGAAGCAGCGGAAAGGGACTTAACTACGCTCTCTGGACAGCATCCAGTGATCGCGCGAGCTAAGAAGTCTATTGCTTCCTTTAAGCTGAGAACTGGCATGCCCATTGGAATGATGGTGACGCTGCGAGGTAAACGAATGTACGATTTTTTTGATAAGTTGGTTAATATTGTTCTACCGCGTTTTCGTGACTTCCGAGGTATACCAAGGGATTCCTTTGACGGTCAAGGTAATTACAATTTAGGCATAAAAGAGCAGATAGTTTTCCCTGAAATTGACTATAGTAAGGTGGATAAAGTTCGTGGTCTCCAAGTGACCATAGTTACTACGGCTAAGGACGATGATGAAGCCAGGAGTTTGCTGGAACTCATGGGCATGCCCTTTAGGCGAAGTCCTACGTGAAGCGAAGGAACTGGAGATGGCAAAGGTATCTAAGATTGCGAAATCAAAACGAGCACCAAAATATAAGGTGCAACAACGTAATCGCTGCCAATTGTGTGGCAGGCCACGTGCTTATATGCGTAAATTCGGCCTATGCCGTATTTGCTTTCGAAAACTCGCCCTAACTGGTGAAATCCCAGGAGTAAGGAAGTCGAGTTGGTAAGGAGTTTCGATGACAGTTACCGATCCCATTGCTGATATGCTGACTCGGATTCGCAATGCTGTCATGGCAGGCCATGATGATGTGCTAGTGCCTTTGTCTCGAGTAAAGCTCCCCATCGCTAAAATCCTTAAAGAGGAAGGTTTTATTAATGATTATGAGATGCTTAGAGGTAAACTAGAGCCAATGATAAAAATCCGACTTAAGTATGCCAACGGCCAACCAGCCCTATTAGGCTTAGAGAGGGCGAGCAAACCTGGCCTGAGGGTTTATGTCGGAAAGAGTGAAATTCCACGCGTCTACGGTGGTTTGGGCATTGCTATCTTATCTACACCTAAAGGCATCATGACTGGTCAAGAGGCATGGCGGCGTCACCTTGGCGGTGAAGTTTTATGCTACATATGGTAGGTTAACTTAGGAGAAGTGAATGTCTCGAATTGGTCTGCTTCCTATCCTTGTACCTCGAGGTGTTGAGGTGCAAGTTGAAGGGAATGAGGTCACAGTAAAAGGAGATAAGGGAGAGCTACATCGATATTTTTCTCCTCATATTTCTATTGCTTTGAAAGACGGGGAGTTGATTGTGACACGACCTAGCAATAGCAGGCTCTATCGCGCTCTGCACGGGCTTACTCGTGGCCTTTTGGCTAATATGGTTGAAGGGGTGAGCAAAGGTTTTGAGCGAGTCTTAGAAATAAACGGCGTAGGCTATAGAGCACAAAAAGTTGGTGACAAGTTGTTACTTCGAGTTGGATATGGTTACCCTGTAGAGTTTCCCCTTCCTCCTGGTATCAATGCGGCTATTGAGGGGGCAAATCGCATTCATATCAGTGGCAGTGATAAAGAAATTGTTGGGGAGGTAGCAGCTAGGATTCGGGCAATACGCCCTGCTGATCACTATAAAGGGAAGGGGATCAAATTCGCTGAGGAGAAGCTACATCTTAAACCTGGTAAGGTGGGTAAGGTATCCAAAGAATAGCGGATGCAGTCAACTAACATGGATTCAAGGCTAGCTCAAAAAGTACGGCATAGGAGAGTAAGAAAAAAAGTA
>PCSL01000059.1:153-2295 GCA_002772325.1 Chloroflexi bacterium CG23_combo_of_CG06-09_8_20_14_all_45_10 | reverse complement strand
CGTCTTTCGAAGTTTGAATCATATTTATGCCCAGATTATCGATGATTCTAGAGGGCAAACCTTAGTTTCAATGAGCACCCTTGATCCTGAAGTGAGAGACAAGGTTGGCGGGATGCTGGAAGTGAAGAAAGCCGAGCTTGTTGGTTCGATGCTTGCTCAAAAAGCATTAGATGAAAGGATCAGTTGCGTGGTTTTTGATCGACGTGGTTATAAATATCACGGTAGAATCAAGGCTCTGGCTGACGCTGCTAGGAAAGTTGGGTTAGAATTTTGAGTTGACGCACTATGAAAGCGGTTACTAAAGTGATTGGCAAAAGGGCTAAAATCGATGCTTCAGATCTGGAGCTTGAGGAGAAATTAATAGCTATTGATCGCGTAACCAAAGTGGTTAAAGGGGGCAGGCAGCTTCATTTCCGAGCCTTAATGGCAGTTGGTGATGGCAAAGGGCACGTAGGGGTTGGTTCGGCTAAAGCAACTGGCGTTCCTGAGGCAATCCGTAAGGCTGGCGCTGTAGCGCGGAAAGAGCTGATTGAAGTACCCATTGTGAACACTACTATTCCTCATGAAGTTTTAGCTAAGTTTGAGGCGTCTAAGATTTTACTTAAACCAGCGGCATATGGCACTGGCATGGTTGCTAGCAATACAGTTCGGGCCGTGCTTGAATTGGCAGGCATAAAAGACATTATTAGTAAATCTCTGGGTAGTTCTAACAAGGTTAATGTGGTTAAGGCGACCATACTTGCTTTGGCTAGCTTAAAGAAACGCAAAGAGGCAAACTTTGAGGCTCAAAAGGTTGAGGGAAATGAGACAGAATGAATTAAGGCCTCCTTTAGGTGCCAAGCATGGAAGGAAGCGTGTAGGCCGGGGGGATGGTAGCGGGCATGGCACTTATTCCGGGCGAGGTTGCAAAGGGCAAAAGGCTCGCTCCGGAGGCGGTGTGCGTCTTGGGTTTGAAGGTGGTCAGTTGTCTCTCATAAAACGGCTGCCAAGAAAAAGGGGGTTCACTAATATCTTTAAAACCGAATATAATATTGTAAATGTGGGTAAGCTTAGTATTTTCCCACCGGGAAGCGAGGTAAATCCGGAGGGACTGCTTAAAGCAGGATTAATTAAGTCTCTTGCTCGTCCGGTTAAAATTCTTGGTGATGGTGATATTTGTCACCCAGTGTTAGTCAAGGCTGACAAATTCTCTGTTGCTGCGGAGAAGAAGATTGTCGCCGCAGGGGGAAAGGTAGAGAGGGCTTAGAATGCAGCGTCGAGAAAATCAACCACGCCTCATCCAGGCAATGATGGCTTTTTTTACCTTGCCAGATTTGAGGCGAAGGCTCCTTTTTACCTTTGGTATCTTGGTGGTTTTCCGCTTCATGGTTCATGTTCCTGCACCTATGGTAACCACTGAAGTTTTGCAAAAACTTGCCGAAACATTTGAGCAGAATCAGCTTTTAGGCATGCTTGACCTCTTCAGCGGTGGTGCTATGAGGAATTTTAGTGTGGCTGCCTTGGGTGTTTATCCTTACATTACTGCTTCTATCATTATGCAGCTATTGGTTCCAGTTATCCCCAGGCTTCAGAGCATTGCTCAAGAGGGAGAAGTTGGTCAACGCAAGATAAATCGCATTACCCATTTGCTTACTGTGCCTTTGACCGCTCTGTCAGGCTATGGTCAGCTAGCCTTACTGCACAGTCAAAATGTCATTGGACACCTCGAGGCTCCAGTTACTGCCGCTACTGTGGTCTCGGTCACTGCTGGCACAGTATTTCTTGTCTGGCTGGGCGAATTAATCACCGAGCGAGGCATCGGTAACGGAATATCGATAATAATTTTCGCTGGCATTGTAGCTAGTATGCCCGAGATGATTGGGCGTGGTTTTTTGGCTAAGGAGGATCCTTTGGGCCTGATTACCTTTATTATACTTGGCTTGGCCACTTTGGTTTTCATAGTTATGTTTATCGAAGCTCACCGCCGTATCCCTGTTCAATACGCGCGTAGCACTTTTCGCAGTGGCCGTATGTATCGACAATCAGGTTCAACTCATATTCCACTGCGGGTAAATACTGCTGGAATGATTCCCCTTATTTTCGCTATTGCTCTGATGCAGTTTCCAGCGACAATAGCAACTTGGTTCATGAATCCTACAGGTC
>PCSL01000059.1:0-147 GCA_002772325.1 Chloroflexi bacterium CG23_combo_of_CG06-09_8_20_14_all_45_10 | reverse complement strand
CAAATTTCTGGAACACAATCTATAACCTTTTTAAGATGGATGCCTCTTTGCCTGGTGGTCTCGTCTACTGGGGCCTATACTTCCTCTTGGTAATCGGCTTCACTTTCTTTTACACCATGATTATGTTTGAACAAATGAATTTGCCTA
>PCSL01000014.1:4845-4987 GCA_002772325.1 Chloroflexi bacterium CG23_combo_of_CG06-09_8_20_14_all_45_10 | reverse complement strand
ATGTTCTTGGACAGCACCAAGGAATTCCGTTTTACACCATTGGACAGCGCAAGGGGCTGGGAATATCAGCGGGCGAACCGTTGTATGTTACTGCCATTGACCCAGGGAGGAATGCTATCGTAGTGGGTAACAAAGAAGAGTT
>PCSL01000014.1:1571-4830 GCA_002772325.1 Chloroflexi bacterium CG23_combo_of_CG06-09_8_20_14_all_45_10 | reverse complement strand
TATAGCCTCCGAGGTAAACTGGATAGCAGTAGAAAGGCTAGGGCAGCCTGTTGAGGCAAAAGCTAAGATAAGATACCTTCATAAGGAAGCTGAAGCAGTGGTAATCCCCTTGGACCAGGATAAAGTCCAAGTAAAATTCAAGGAGCCACAGATGGCGGTCACTTCAGGACAGGCGATAGTCTTTTACGATGGGGATATGGTGGTAGGAGGGGGAACGATAGAACAGGTAGAAAAGCGAGGATATGGCTAAAATAATTGCAGTTTGTAGGAGCAAAGAAAAAGGCACTAAAAAGGAAGCCATGGCCGAAGGTATCCTCAAGGAAGATTACGGTCTTATCGGTGATGCTCACGCTGATTGCTGCACCCTTCGTCAGGTAAGCCTGCTAGCAATTGAAAGTATTAATAAGATACGAAGTCTAGGCTTCGATGTAAGCCCGGGGAATTTTGCCGAGAACCTTACCACAGAAGGGATAGACCTAGTTTCTTTGCCTGTCAGCACACGTATCTTTATAGGGAAGGAAGTTATCTTAGAAATTACCCAAATTGGAAAAGAGTGCCATACCGGATGTGCTATCCGTCATCAGATAGGCAAATGCATCATGCCCAAAGAAGGGGTGTTTGCCAAAGTAATTCGTGGCGGATTTGTCCGGGCAGGAGATACAATAAAAGTAATTGCACAGGGAGGAAAGGATGAAGGAGGAGACACAAAGAGACTCACTATACTGCGGGTCACTGAACAAGGTAGGAGTGAGAGTGAAGACACTGTCGTTACCGAGTTCCCGCTTACCATCATCCTCAATAATCAGGAAGCGGTAACGCTGCTTTGCTCGCCGACAAAGCTGGAGTATTTAGCCATTGGCTACCTTTGGTCCGAGGGTCTGATAAACAGCAAAAACGAAATTGAGGAAATAAGGTTTGATTGGGAAACGGGGGTGGCGCGAGTGGAAACCAAAAGGGGAGAAAAATCCACTTATCGAGGAACAGATTTAGACTCGCTGTCTGGTGGTACACATGAAGTCATCTTAACAGAGTGTCGTGCCAAGTGTGTTATCTCTCATCACATAGGCAAGTGCATCATGCCTCAAGAGGGAGTATATGCCGCAGCAAATCTTCCTTTTAAGCCACTCATCGCCTCTGGTGGAAGAAGGGGCAGTGCCTTTTTCAGCTCCGAAGAGGTGAAAACAGAGCCACAAATAAAAATCTCGGTCCCCCAGGTTTTCTCCCTAATGGAGGGTTTCATAGAACGCTCCAAGGTTTTCAAAGCCACAGGCGGCGTTCACGGGGCTGCCCTGTGTGAGGCAGATAACCTCCTCATCTTCAGTGAGGACATTGGAAGGCATAATGCCATCGACAAGATATTTGGGGAATGCATCTTGAAAGATATAACAACGGATAACCGGATAATAATCACTAGTGGGCGAATCTCCTCAGAGATATTGCTCAAGGTAGCTAGAGGGAATATTGCTTTGCTCATCTCCAAATCTGCCACCACTGACCTGGCAGTAAAACTAGCTAATGATTTAGGGGTAACTCTTATTAGTTTTGTCAGGGGAAAGAGAATGAATGTTTACACTCATGAATGGAGGATAAAGACCGATGGGAAATAGGGATGCCAAACTGAATGAGAAAATTCTAAGCCTTAAGAAAGGAAGGTAATATGAAGGAATTTGTGATACTCGCTCATAATTATGTTCGTCCTGAAGTTCAGAGAATGGCGGACTTTGTTGGTGATTCCTTGGAACTCGCCAGGAAGGTAAAAGAGGTAGATGCAGAATATATTGTATTTGCAGGTGTGGACTTCATGGCAGAAATGGCAGCCATATTAAATCCCGATAAAAAGGTTATACATCCAGACCCATGTTCTAAATGTGCCATGGCAGCAAGGATAAAGGCTAAGGATATCTTAAAGGCAAAGGAAAAATATCCAGATGCCGAGGTTGTCACTTATATAAACTCTTCGTCAGAAGTGAAAGCAGTTTCAGACGTTATCTGCACCTCCGCAAATGCGGTAAAGTTAGTTAAGAGCATGAAATCAAACAGAATAATCTTTGCCCCAGACAAGAATCTTGCCCATTATGTAGCCACACAGACAGATAAAGAGATAATTCCAGTCCCGGAAAACGGATGCTGTCCCGTCCATCATGCATTAACATTAGAGGATATCGCCAGAAATCTTGAGGGGTATCCAGAGGCGGAGGTAATTGTCCACCCAGAATGCACGCCAGAGATTATAAAGCTAGCGGATTTTGTTGGCTCGACATCCGCCTTAATCCGGCATATTAAAGAAACAGGTGCAAAGACAATCATTGTAGGCACAGAAATGGGCATAATCTCAAGGATGAAAAGGGAATCACCAGAGAAAAACATCATACCAGCCTCTAAATATCTGGTATGTCCCGATATGAAGATGATTACGGCTGAAAAGGTGATAAAAGCGATGGAGCAAAAAGGACCAATTGTTCATGTAGATGAGAATGTTTGCCAGGGTGCCAGAAAGGCACTGGAAAGGATGTTTGAACTTTCCACTCCGGAAAGGTAGTCTCCTGAATAAGTGTATGCTTAAAGAGCACCGGAAACTGATGAAGCAAACCTAGCCCCCGAATTTAGAGATAAAATTTATTGACCCCACTTCATATATGAATTACAATTCATATAAACAAGGGTTCATATGACGGCAGAGGAGAATCAGGCAAGATTTTTGAGGTGTATTGGGGAGCCTACGCGACTCCAAATACTTAAGCTGCTGACTAAGGGTGAGAGATGTGTTAGTGAACTCGCCAGAGTTCTGAATAAAGAACAATCCCTCATTTCCCACCACCTCAAAGCCCTTAAGGAGTGCAACATCGTGAAGGACAGACAAGAGACTCAGAAGGTTTATTATGAGATCACGAACGATAGGTTAGCCAAGTTAATTATTGATAGCGAAGTCCTGATGAAAGAGCTATCGTTGTGTAAGTGTCAGGAGGTGAATTATGGAAGAGAAGAAAATCAAGGAAGTGGTGAAGAGGAGATACGCTCAGATAGCTAAGCAAGACCAACAGAGCTGCTGCGCAAGTTGTGCTTGCGGAGCCAGCCCCTTATCTCTAGCTGAGGTCGTCGGATACTTGAGAGAAGATTTGGAGCATATCCCAGAAGAGGCGATTATGGGTTTGGGTTGTGGTAATCCCGCTGCTATAGCAGACCTGAAACCGGGAGAGGTAGTCCTGGATTTAGGGTCGGGGGCAGGGATAGACGTGTTCCTAGCAGCAAACAGGGTTGG
>PCSL01000014.1:278-1549 GCA_002772325.1 Chloroflexi bacterium CG23_combo_of_CG06-09_8_20_14_all_45_10 | reverse complement strand
GTTGATATGACAGAGGAAATGGTAGACAAGGCAAAAGGTATCGCCAGGAGTTATGGCTACTATAATGTAGAGTTTCGCCTCGGGGAAATTGAGAAACTTCCCATCGATGATGAATCTGTGGATGTCGTTATCAGTAACTGCGTTATCAATCTATCACTAGATAAATCTAAAGTCTTCCGGGAGGCTTACCGGGCTCTGAAGCCTGGGGGAAGGCTCATAGTCTCTGATATAGTTTCCCAGAGAGAACTCCCCGATGAGATAAAGAATGACCTTGATGCCTGGACAGGATGTATCGCCGGGGCTTTAGAGCAGCAGGAATACTTAAAAAAGATAAAGGAAGCCGGCTTTCATGATTTGCAAGTAGTTCCTAACGGAGGGTTTCACGTGGAGGACCCTGAAGACATGGAAAAGGTGAAGCTCTTGAGTGTTACAGTGAAGGCATATAAGTGAGAGAATTAGGTTAAAAATGTCTCAAGAAAGGGAGAGAAGGCTTGGAGTTTGGGAGAAATACCTGAGCCTGTGGGTAGCACTTTGTATTGGTGCCGGGATAGGGATAGGAAAGGTTTTCCCTCAAATCTCCGATATATTAGGTGGGCTAACTGTTGCCAACGTCTCTATCCCGGTTGCTGTCTGCCTGTTCCTGATGATTTATCCCATAATGGTGCAGATAGATTTCAGTCAGGTAGTAGAGGCGGTCAGAACCCCAAAGCCGATAGTCACCACACTTGTTGCCAACTGGGCGATAAAGCCCTTTACCATGGCTCTCTTCGCCTGGCTGTTTATAGGCGTCGTTTTCAAGGATTTCTTATCTCCCGAGGTTGCCCAAGAATACCGAGCAGGGATGATCCTCCTTGGGGTTGCCCCCTGCACTGCTATGGTTTTGATGTGGAGCTATCTTGCAGAGGGGAATATGGCACATACACTGGTAATGACTGCCATAAACTCACTGTCAATGATAGTTCTATATGCCCCGCTAGCTCAACTTCTCTTGGGGATTTCTGGGATTATTGTACCCTGGAAAACGATAGCCTTTTCAGTAGCAATTTGTATTTGTCTCCCCCTCTTATGTGGCTACTTCACCAGAACTCAGGCGATTAAGCGGAGAGGCAGTGTATGGTTTGAATCAAAGCTCATTCCTCCGTTACGCACCGTATCTATAATTGCCCTTCTTGTTACCCTGGTGATTTTATTCAGCCTGCAAGGAGGCATAATCACAAAGATTCCAGCAGCGGTGGGCATGATTGCCATCGGGATATTTTGTAATATCCTTC
>PCSL01000014.1:0-271 GCA_002772325.1 Chloroflexi bacterium CG23_combo_of_CG06-09_8_20_14_all_45_10 | reverse complement strand
CGCCCTCACCTACCTTGTCTCTAAGCCCATCCGTCTTTCCTATGAGGATGCAGCACCGACAGCTATAATCGCCGGAAGCAATCATTTTGAGGTGGCTGTTGCTGTAGCAACAACAGTATTTGGCCTGTCCTCAGGAGCAGCGCTGGCTACAGTTGTTGGCGTTCTCACGGAAGTCCCCTTCATGCTCTTTTTGGTCTGGCTCTGTAAAAAGACAAAGGGGTTCTTCTACCAGCCACTGGGTCAATACGCTGATGACCGTACCGGGATTAAA
>PCSL01000075.1 GCA_002772325.1 Chloroflexi bacterium CG23_combo_of_CG06-09_8_20_14_all_45_10 | reverse complement strand
GGTTACAAATGGTCCTACTGCCATTAAGTAAGCATAAAAAATAGAGCCTATAAGGTTACCTATATAGACCCAGACCCAGACCCGTAGAACTTTCCCCCAACTGCACTTCTTCAGCATGGCTGCCATGGGAACCAGCAGACAGTCACCGGTAAATAGCTCAGCCCCTGTTAGCACTATGGCAATCAGTCCTACAGGGAAGACTGCCCCACCAACCAGGCTTTTAGCGCCGGCGGTAAAACCAGTGTTGCAGACAGTACACAACGCTCCTCCAATAGCGATGTAAGCTCCTGCCATGAACCCACGTAGAAGTAGTTGAAATATTGGCAGATTTGCCTTATACACCCCCGCTTTCCCCGCCATCAGGGTCATCTTTTGTGGTGGATTAAAAGCCACTTTTTCATTACCTCCTTCTTTTATTTTTACTGTATTAAACGACCGGAGCTTATATTTGTGCCATAATTTCCATACCTCCTTTTTCTATTTTTTACTGTATTAAACGACCAGAGCTTCTATTTGTGCCATAATCTCTATATCTCTAAAGTGATTCATAGTGATCGCCCCGGCGGGACAAGCAGCACCACAGGTACCACAACCTTTACATAAAGCAGTAATGGAATGGGCAACCTTTTTACCATTCTTACCTTGGAGTTCCATAGCCTTGTAAGGACATAAAGGAACGCAAATGCCACATCCTGAGCACATATCCTCATCAACAAAGGAAGTTATCGCTTCAGGCTTGACATATCCTCTTCTCAGAGGAATTGCGGCTTTAGCCGCAGCAGCATAAGCTTGAGCAATGCCCTCAACTGTGTCTGTAGGCCAGCGAGCCGAGCCACAGATATAGATGCCATCAGTGGCAAACTCCACCGGCATCAATTTAAGATGTGCCTCAAGAAAGAACCCCTGTTCACTTAAAGGGACTTTAAGCATCTTGGAAATTTCCTCATTGTCGGCTCTAGGAATTAAGGGAGTGGTGAGTACCACCATATCTACGGGAAGCTCTACCTCTCTGCCCATCAACTGATGCCATACTTTTACTTTTTCTGCCTTCCCGTTCCCAATGACTTGGGGCGGTTTTTCCAGATCGTATCTTACAAACCTAACACCTTGCTCCATAGATTTGCGATAGTAGCTTTCAAAGTCTACCCCATAAGTCATTAAATCGCGATGCAGTATCCAGACCTTTGCTTTATGGTTGTTCTCCTTAATTAAGGAGGCATTTTTGATTGCGGTCATGCAGCAGATTCGGCTGCAATATGTTCGCTCTGGAACTCTTGCTCCGACACAATTGATCATCACCACGTTTTGCCCGGCGAATTTCCCGGTTTTCATTTCCTCTTCTAGCTCAAGTTGGGTGACAACATTGGAAAACTTGCCATAACCATATTGACCTAATGGCTTTAGTACCTCAGCACCAGTAGCAACAATGATAGTGCCAGTTTTAATCTTATTTTCCTTGGAGAGGAGGCCCTCCCCTCTTCCCCCCTTATCTGTCGAGGGACCTAAGGTGACATCGAAATTACCGATAAAGCCACTAACATCCTTTACCTTAGTGGAAAGGTAAGTTTTGATCTTACTGTGCGCTCGCACCTTTCGGACAAGCGGCCCGATTAATTTGCTCGCGTCTTCATTAGTAGTGAAGAGCCTATTTACACTTAGCAGGGTGCCACCTAATTCCTTTTCCTTCTCTACCAGATGCACCTCAAATCCCTGGTTAGCCAAGTTTAAGGCAGCGCTCATCCCAGTTACACCACCACCCATGACCAGGGCTGCCGGGGTTACCGGGATTTCAATTTCTTCCATTGGTTGCAAAAGCCTTGCCTTAGCTACCCCCATCCTGATAAGGTCTTTAGCCTTTTGTGTCGCCTCTTCTGGTTCGCGCATATGTACCCAGGAGCACTGGTCTCTTATGTTGACGAACTCGAAGAGATATTTATTCAGGCCTGCTTCCTCACAGGCAGCCCGGAAGAGTGGCTCATGGGTTCTAGGAGTACAAGAAGCTACTATGACACGGTTCAGATTGAATTCCTTTATTCCTTTCTTAATTGCTGAGATTCCCTCTTCAGAGCAAGTAAATAGATTCCGCTCGGCATGTGCCACATTAGGCAGTGTTTTGACGTATTCTACTACCTTTGGCACATCAACGTATGCTCCGATATTTATGCCGCAGTGACAAACAAAAACTCCAATACGAGGTTCTTCCATCTCATTTACCTCCTGATAAGGCTTCAGCCGCTCTAGCTGCAGCTCCTGACGCTTGTACCACAGAGTCGGGAATATCCCGGGGACTGTGAACATAACCACAGGCAAAAACCCCTGGCCTTGTGGTATCTACCGGACATGATAGCTTATCTGGAATCTCCACAAAGTCATGCTCAGTCAATCCTATGCCTAATACTTTGGCCAGTTCCTTGGTCCCTTGCGATGGAATCATCGCCTGACAGAGAATCACCATTTCTAGTTCCATACTCTTTATTTCCCTGGTATTGGTATCTTCGTACCACACAATCGGGTTTTGATTCTCTGGGTTAACTTCAATCCTGCCGGGACGAGCCCGTACGTAGGTCACGTTGTATTCTTTTTGGGCTCTGGTAACATATTCCTGAAACCTCTTCCCCACGGCTCTCATATCCATATAGAAGATGAATGATTTTGTCCCGGGATGATGCTCGTAGGCTAGCATCGCCTCTTTGGTAGCATGCATACAGCAGACGCTGGAACAATAAGGCTTATACCTGAAGTCCCGCGAGCCAACGCACTGAATAAAGCCAATGGTGTGAGGGATCTTGCCATCTGAAGCGCGTTTGAGTGCACCGAAAGTAGGTCCAGATGCCGCAGTCAGCCTCTCAAATTCTATGGCGGTAATCACATTCTTTATTCTTCCGTAGCCATATTCTATCAACGGTGAAACATCGTATAAGTCGAGTCCTGAAGCAAGGATTATCGCACCTACTTTGAGTTCAATGTTTTCATCTTGCATCGTATAGGCTATGGCACCTGCTTCGCATCGCCGTTCACATTCGTGACATTCAATACACCCTTCTATTTGTCCGGCAAGACAGCGCGATGCTTCCTCTATAGCTTCCTCTAGAGAGTATCCCAAAGCTACTTCACGAGAATCTTTGACCCTCTCTTTGACAGGTTCATCTCTCATCTTCATCCTTTTCCTGGAAGGAAAGCGTCTTTTTCGATCTTCTATTTCCTCCTTAGAGAACTTCTCCGGTTCTTTTTCTTTCTCCTGAACATCAAAAGGCTCCCCTTTCAGATACCTGTCTATGGAACAAGCTGCTTTCTTACCGGCGGCAAGAGCGTCAACCACGAATGCCGGCCCGGTAACCACATCGCCTCCAGCAAATACTCCGGCAACAGTACTCGCTCCAGTTTTAAGGTCAATTTCTATCGTGCCCCTTCTGGAGAGTGAGACTCTCAGGTCCTTAACGAACTCTGTTTCGGGAGCCTGCCCCAGGGCGGCAATCACTGTGTCCACCGAAGTAGTAAACTCAGAACCTTTTATAGGGATTGGTCGTGGGCGGCCACTGGCATCTAGCTCCCCAAGCTTCATCCTTATGCATTCCATTTTGGCCAGTTTTCCATTCTGAGAGAAGAAGCGGGTTGGCGTAGTTAAGAGCTCGATTCTTATTTCCTCTTCTTCTGCTGCCATTATTTCCTCAGCCGAGGCTGGCATCTCAGCACGAGAACGACGATAAATGACGGTCACTCCTTCCGCTCCCAGGCGTTTTGCTGTACGAGCGCAATCAATGGCGGTATTACCTCCGCCAATCACGGCTACTTTCTTTCCTACCTTTACCTTTTCCCCAAGACTTACGCTGCGGAGAAATCTTATTCCTTCTATTACTCCGGGAGTATCTTCACCAGCCACACCGAGCTTCATGCCACCATGCGCTCCAACAGCAATAAAAATAGCATCATAGTTTTTTCTCAATTCACCCAGAGTAATATCTTTGCCAACCTGAACGCCTGTTTTTATCTCTACACCAAGTTTTTGGATGTAACCTATTTCTTGGCGCAAAATTTTCTTAGGCAGACGATACTCGGGTATGCCAACGCGAAGCATACCCCCTGGTTCAGGAAGGGCTTCGAAAATGGTCACATTGTGACCTTTGAGTGCTAGGTCATTGGCAGCGGCAAGGCCGGCCGGTCCAGAGCCTACGATGGCTACTTTTTTATCTGTTTTAGTAACCACGGGAACTTCAAGTTCCTCAATATTCCACTGATCTGCAGGAACCCTCTTAAGATCGCGGATGGCCATATGTTCGTCTATTTCGCCACGGTTGCAAGCTTCTTGACAGGGAGCATAACATACCCGCCCAACACAAGCAGGCAATGGATTTGTCTGTCTGATAAGCTTGTAAGCCTCTTTAAATTATCCTTCGGCAATGAGCTTGATATATCCAGGCACATTAGTATGTATAGGACAGGCATCCATACAAGCCGCTTTGCACGGGCGTTCTTCCCTTTTGTCAATGGTACATTTCTTGGGAACAGCCTGAGGGAAAAGCAGATATATAGCCTTTCTCTTTCCCAGCCCTTGATCAAATTCATTTAGCATGATAACAGGGCATCCCTCTACGCAGAGACCGCAGCCAGTACATTTATTCCAATCAATGAAGCTTGCTTTTTTCTTTACCCTGACTTTGAAGTTACCAACTTCTCCAGAGACGTCTTCCACTTCAGAATAAGTTAAAAGCTCTATCTTAGCATGTGTACTTGCCTCTATCATTTTAGGAGCGAGAATACACATGGCACAGTCATTAGTAGGAAATGTCTTATCTAATTGTGCCATTCGCCCCCCGATGCTGGGCGATTTTTCCACTAAATACACCTTGAAGCCCATGTTTGCCAGATCAAGTGAGGCTTGGGTTCCCGCTATGCCACCGCCAATTACTAATACTGAATTGTGTCCATTTTCTCTATTCATTATTTGTCTCCCATGGCACTTGCTACTAGGAGCTTGGGTCACCAGTCCCTTACGACAAAGGTAGGATAGGAGCACATGAACTGCATAAGTCAGTATTCCAATCTGTGTAAATAGGGATTATA
>PCSL01000099.1:5977-8731 GCA_002772325.1 Chloroflexi bacterium CG23_combo_of_CG06-09_8_20_14_all_45_10 | reverse complement strand
CACCTTGTGTTAGAAATCGATACCCCCTCCAGGCTCATCTTGTATTGGAAGAGACTACCACTATAAAAACTGCCGAGGCAAGGATATAATACTAGACCGTGAAATTGAAACCCACTAAGCGGGAAGCCATCGTAGGGGGGCTATCCCTAGTAATTACTATAATACTCTGTGTTCTTATTATTCAGCATCGAGACTATCTGGGTGAGATAAGGCACTGGGGTTATCTTGGTTGCTTTATCATCAACACGCTTGCTAGCGGGACTCTAGTTGTCTATGGTCTTGGCATCATAATTACGTTCACCTTAGGTGGAGTGTTAAACCCGGCCATAGTTGGCGCTGTAGCTGGAATTGGCGAAGCTATAGGTGCTGTGGGTGCTTATTTCACTGGCTACGGTGGCAGGGGGCTATTCCGAGATAATAACAGTGCTCTTTATACTCGATTTGGCAATATATTGCAACGCCACGGCTCCAAAACTGTTTTCCTCATGGCATCAGTTCTCAATCCCATTTACTATCCTTTCGCTGTGTTTATGGGCATGCTTCGCTTTGGTCTAACCAGGTTTTTCCTCTTGACCTGGGCCGGAAGGACAATCAAAAACATGTTCCTGGCTTATCTGGGATACTTTGGCCTGCGGACTGTATTGCAGTGGCTAGGGCTAAGCTTCTAGCTTGAGTTTTCTCAGATTTCTTGCTATAGTTTTAAAAGTGGGGCTGTAGCTCAATTGGGAGAGCGTTTGACTGGCAGTCAAAAGGTAGTGGGTTCGAATCCCATCAGCTCCACCACTTCATTTTTAGCTTTGATTACCACAAACTAACCTTCTCGATAGCCTAACTGCTCCACAATCCTCGTTTTTGCTCTCGTGCTTCTTTCTCCAATTGAAGAAAATGGGGCTGGTACTTGAGGTTTGGAGGGTAGGTTTCAGGATTAGGCAGGAATGCCTCGATAAATTTGTCCCTTATGGGTTCACCGGTTTGCCCATCTTCCTGCCAAATTATACACTTAAAATATCCCTCATAAGGATCATGGAAATCTAAGAAAATCGGTTGCCCTTTGGACTTTTCAGCATAATAAGCCTTAACCACGATTCCCTCAACAGTGACTATTTCCTCTGGATGGCTATATCCGATTTCTAAAAGTTTGTCAGTATCTAAGGCATCAATTACTTGCTCTACTTCCTCCGCTGGCGGAGGATTGATGGTTAGGTTCACTACTGCTGTCTGGGGAGTATTGGAGGCTCCTAGGAGCAGAAACTACCATCAACAACCTTCATTGTTCTTCCCCCAGGATAGAAGAGCCTTTAATTTACCTTAAAATTAGGTTAAACTTCTACCGATATGGCTCTGAAATATAACCCTCAAGAAATCGAGAGGAAATGGCAGGAGAAATGGGCTGCTGACCGCATCTATGAGGTCAAAGAAGATAGCAGTCGGCCAAAATTTTACGCTCTGACCATGTTCCCCTATACCTCAGGAGACCTCCACATTGGGCATTGGTACGCTATGGCTCCTTCAGATGTCCATGCCAGATTTAAGAGAATGCAGGGATATGATGTGCTTCATCCCATGGGCTTTGATGCTTTTGGACTACCGGCAGAGAATGCCGCCATCAGTCACGGTATCCACCCTTATGACTGGACAATGGCGAATATAGAGCATATGCGCCGCCAGCTCAAGAGCATGGGGGCAATCTACGACTGGAATCGAGAGGTAGTTAGCTGCCTCCCTGAGTATTATAAGTGGACGCAGTGGTTTTTCCTGAAACTTTATCACGCTGGCCTGGCTTACCGCGCTAAGGCGCCAGTCAATTGGTGTCCTAAGTGCCAGACGGTGTTGGCTAATGAACAGGTGGTAGGGGAAGGATTTTGCGAGCGTTGCGGCAGCCAAGTGACTAAAAAGGATCTGGAGCAGTGGTTTTTCAGGATCACCAAATATGCTGAGGAACTCCTCGACTTCAGCCACATAGATTGGCCAGAGCGCATAAAGACAATGCAGAGAAACTGGATTGGCAAAAGCGAGGGCGCCGAGGTTTCCTTTGGCTTAGAGCACGAAAATATAGAGCAAAAAGAGATAAGGGTGTTTACCACTCGCCCTGATACTATCTTTGGGGTAAATTTCTTCCTTCTGGCGCCAGAGCATCCTCTAGTTCCCAAATTGACTACCCCGAAGTATAAGGCTAAGGTAGAAGAGTATATTGCCTGGAGTAGGCAGCAGACGGAGTACGAACGGACAGCTTTGGGCAAGGAGAAAACGGGAATCTTTTTGGGAAGCTATGTCATCAACAGGTTAAACGGGGAGAAAGTGCCTATCTGGATTACTGATTACGTCTTGCCAACTTATGGTACCGGAGCAGTAATGGGGGTTCCAGCTCATGATGAGAGAGATTTTGAGTTTGCTAAGAAGTTTAATCTCCCTGTACGAACAGTTATTGCTCCTCCAGGTTGGTCAGGCGAGGAACTAGCAGAGGCATATACTGAGCCCGGCACAATGGTAAATTCTGGGGAGTTTAACGGCTTACCTAGCGAACAGGGATATGAGCGGATTTGTAATTTGATAGAGAGAAAAGGTTGGGGTAAAAAAGCCATTACTTATCGCCTTCGGGATTGGCTTATCTCCAGGCAGAGGTACTGGGGGGCGCCAATACCGATAGTCTATTGTGATAAGTGCGGCATAGTCCCTGTACCTGAGAAGGATTTGCCTGTTTTGCTCCCTCCTGATGCCGAGTTTAGACCCACTGGCGAGTCTCCCTTGAAATAT
>PCSL01000099.1:5506-5945 GCA_002772325.1 Chloroflexi bacterium CG23_combo_of_CG06-09_8_20_14_all_45_10 | reverse complement strand
ATGTTTTCGACCGGCACGACGGGAGATCGATACTATGGATACCTTTATGTGCTCTAACTGGTATTTTTTGAGGTATACCAGCCCAAAAATTGATAATGCCCCCTTTGATGCTAAAAAGTTGAAGTATTGGCTGCCTGTGGATTTGTATACTGGTGGCGCTGAGCATGCTGTTATGCACCTCCTCTACTCCCGCTTTTTCATTAAAGCAATAAGAGACATAGGCTTGGTCGACTTTGATGAGCCATTTACCCGTCTGTTTAATCAAGGAACGATAATTTACCGCGGGGGTAAGATGAGTAAATCTAAAGGCAATGTAATTGCTCCGGATGAATATGTGGCTGAATTAGGGGCTGATACTGTTCGTGGTTACCTTATGTTTATCGGCCCCTGGGAGTTGGGAGGAGAATGGAGCGATAGCAGCATTGTAGGCATAAGCAGG
>PCSL01000099.1:4924-5459 GCA_002772325.1 Chloroflexi bacterium CG23_combo_of_CG06-09_8_20_14_all_45_10 | reverse complement strand
GGATGTTGAGCCAAAGGCAGAGAAAGAGCTCCGCCATGTTATTCATAAGACAATTAAAAAGGTAACCAAAGATCTGGAAAAGTTTCGCTTTAATACCATGCTGGCTAGCCTCATGGAGTTTACTAATTATTTATCCAAGGTACAGGAAGCAAAGAATATATCAATTTCGCTTTGGCAGGAAACCATTACATATTTGCTGCTTCTCCTCGCTCCTACCGCCCCCCATCTTGCTGAGGAGCTATGGGCTAGGACAGGGCATCCTTACAGCATTCACAATCAATCTTGGCCAAGGTGGGATGAAGATCTGGCTAAGGAAGAGGAGATCACCCTCATCATCCAGATAAACGGCAAATTACGGGATAAACTAATTGTGCCTGCTTCTATCACTGAGATTGAAGCCAAGGAATTAGCACTGGAGCGGGAGCGAGTAAGAACCTACACTAGCAACAAGAAGATCGCTAATATCATTTACGTCCCTAAGAGGGTGATAAATATTGTCACCAAGTGAGAAATGGAAATGCGCATAGCTTTTATT
>PCSL01000099.1:0-4857 GCA_002772325.1 Chloroflexi bacterium CG23_combo_of_CG06-09_8_20_14_all_45_10 | reverse complement strand
TGTGAGGCAATCACGACGAGAACTATTAAGCCGAGAATATGGAGTGAGCACCTTAGCTGATAATAGAAAGGCAATAGAAGGTGCTGACTTGATTATCCTAGCCGTGAAGCCTCAGGACCTAGCTCAGGCAATGGAGGAGATACTGAAAGCTGACAGCTTACAGCCGACAGCTCTGGTATTATCCATAGTAGCTGGTGCCAGCTTGTCTACTTTACAGCATGGCTTGAACCATCCTGGCATTATCAGGGCTATGCCTAATATGCCAGGGCAAATTGGCGAGGGAGTGACTGTATGGACAGCAACTACAGAAGTTAACCAAAAACAGAGGGAGATGGCTCAATCTGTCCTCGGTGCTTTGGGCGAGCAAATTTACGTTGCTGATGAGAAATATCTAGACATGGCTACCGCCTTAAGCGGAAGTGGTCCGGCTTACGTGTTTCTTTTCATCGAGGCACTCATTGATGCCGGTGTCCATATCGGCTTGCCACGCGATATAGCCGAGAAATTAGTGATGCAAACCATAGTAGGCTCCACTCATACAGTTCAAAAGACAGGCAAACACCCTGCTGAGTTGAGAAGCATGGTTACTTCACCAGGAGGAACCACGGCAGAGGCTCTTCTTCAATTAGAAAAAGGGAGCTTTCGTTCTCTCCTTCTTGAGGCTGTTGCCGCCGCTTATAACAAGGCTAAACATCTTTCTGTTCCCTCTTCCATCGAGGGAGAGGGCTAGGTGAGGGTGAAATTGGATCCGCTTTTTGAATATCGCCATTGTCCCAATTGCGGACAGAATGATTTTATTGTGCTCTTCGATTCTAATATGAAACAGGACGATTTCCAAGAAGGAATAGAGAGTGTATACATGTTACCGGGGGGCAAGTATGGAAGGCATGTCAAATGCCGGAATTGTCATCTGATATATGTAAATCCCATTGAAAAAGGAAGCAAAATCAATGAGGACTACTCCCAAAGGAAAAGTGTCGATGCCTCTATTATTCGGGAGAGTCGTTTACGTGCTGCTAAATCGCAAGTAGAATTAATTAAAAGGTATAAGAAGGGCACAAATCTTTTAGATATAGGTTGTGGTGAGGGTTTTTTCCTATTTAATGCCTCCAGGGCCGGGTACGTTGCTAAAGGGATTGAATTATCACAAGATGCCGCAGCATATGCCAAAAGAGAATTCAGCTTAGCTATAGAAGCAAGAGCCTTTGAAGAACGGCAATTTCCAGAAAACTGTTTCGATATAGTCACCTTATGGCAGGTTCTTGAACACCTCCCATACCCACTTGCCATCCTCAAAGAAGTCCACAGAATACTTAAACCAGGAGGGCTATTAATCGTATCAACTCCAGACATCGAAGGGATACCAGCAAGAATTTTCCGTAGAAAATGGTGGAATATAAGGAAGCTCCATATCAACCAATTTACCACAAAGACCCTTACAGATATCCTTCAAAATGCCGGGTTCAAAAATGTATCCCCTGTCTCTTATAAGGAATCCATAAGCTTACTTATGCTATTTATTCCAATGCTAAGATACCTGAAGATATACGAACCTTTAAAAGCTTTATTCCACCCTAGCACTATTTCAGGTAAAATTATGAATAAGCTAGTATTACCGTACCCTTCAAGACTTGATAACTGTACGATGACTAGCTTCAAATAGTGAATTAAGTAACAGCCGGTGTCTCGCCCGGATATAGCTTACGCCATTTTTCTAGAAGCTGCTCGCGTGTTTCTTTATGATCAGGATCAGGAATGCAACAATCCACAGGACAAACCTCAACACATTTAGATGATTCAAACCAGCCGACACACTCAGTGCATTTATTGGGGTCAATAATGTAAATTGTCTCCCCCTCGCTAATGGCCTCATTTTTACATTCTGGCAGGCAAGCGCCACAAGCAATGCACTCGTCAGTAATTTTATACGCCATCTTTACATGACCTCCTTAAAATTTTATTTGCTTTATTTTAACACCTAGCCTTCCCTTTTTAAACCCCCAGGAATCCTTACTGAGAACTTTTCCCTCAGAGCAGTAGCAACATGGTCAGGAACCATGCCTCGAAGGCAACCTCCTAGCTTAGCTACTTCTTTAATCAGGCTAGAGCTAAGGAATTGATATTCAGAGCTTGTCATTAAACAAATTAGCTCGATATCTGGGGCCAGCTTTTTATTCATCAGTGCCATTTCAAATTCTCGTTCAAAATCAGAACTCACCCTCAACCCCCGGATCATAACTGTCCCCCCCACCTCACGAATAAAATCAACAGTAAGCCCACTAAAAGATTTAACGCATACATTAGACAAATCAGCTACTGCTTTCTCCACCATATCCATCCTTTCTTCCAGGGAGAAAAGTAGCTGTTTCTCAGGCTGATCATAGACACCAATAGTTAACTTATCAAAAACGGCTGAGGCACGGTTGATAATGTCAAGGTGCCCGTTGGTAATGGGGTCGAAGGTTCCAGGATAGACCGCTATTGTCATAGCTTAACCCTCCCCTTGGTAAATGGAAATAAAGGTATCACCATAGTGGCGTTGTTTAGCTAGATGTAATCCATCATAATCAGAACTTAGTGGAAAGCGATTTGCATGACAAATTACGATAGTAGTGTTTTCTCCTAATAATTTTGAGTTAGCTATAGTGGCCAACAAATTACCCACAGAAGGGTCTGAGTAAGGGGGATCCATAAAGATGATATCATAATTATTACTAAGAAAAGCAACTGCCTTACTGGCGCTACAGCAATAAATATGGGCTTTGGCTAATAGCCTCACCCTATCCAAATTGTATTTAATAATGTCACAGCATTTTCTACTCCGCTCAACAAAATCGGCCCACTCTGCCTGGCGGCTTAGGGCTTCTATACCCAGAGCACCGCTGCCGGCATATAAATCAAGAACGCGATCCCAACAACTAGCAGTATTCTCCAAAATAGAGAAAATAGCTTCCTTCACTACACTGGTTGTGGGGCGAATCAACTGCCTCGGAGGAGCTTTTAGCAAAGTTCCCTTGGCTTTACCACCGATAACTCGCATTTTTAGCCTTTGATAACCTTCAATATTTTATTATAATTTAGCCATTGTTTCAACCGGGTCTATTTAGTTTGACTATAAAGAGTGGCATAATCTATAATTGGCTCAAGATTAAGCAACAGACATTGGACCTGGAGAGTTGAACATGAGTAATAGCTTTGAAAGGTTCTCCGAAGGAGCTCGTAAGGTGCTAATGCGTGCCCAAGAGGAGGCCAGGCGTCTAGGCCACAGTTACATTGATACCGAGCATATATTGTTGGGAGTAATAGCGGATGAATCAGGAATAGGGGCTAAAGTTCTAACCAATCTAGGTGTCCCACTGAATAAAGTGCAAGCAGCGGTGGAGTTTGTAGTTGGGAAGGGAGGGAAACAAACCAGCGGAGAAGTTAGCCTCGCTCCTCGGGCTAAAAGAGTTATTGAACTTGCTGTTGATGAAGCACGCCGTTTTAATTCTAACTACATAGGCACTGAACACCTTCTACTCGGGTTACTGCGTGGAAGCGAAGGAGTAGCCAGTAATGTTTTAGAGAGTTTCGGCATTACTTTGGAGCAGGCACGTGATGAAGTCAATCGCGTTATGAGGCATGAAGCAATACATGCTCGTACTACTCGTAGTTCTACACGCACACCAACACTGGATCAACTTGGAACAGATCTAACTGCCCTAGCCCGAGCGGATAAGCTTGACCCCATTATTGGACGCACTAAGGAAATTGAGAGAGTAACTCAAATACTAAGCCGCCGTACTAAAAACAACCCAGCACTTATAGGTGAACCAGGCGTGGGCAAAACGGCTATCGTTGAAGGGCTAGCTCAGCGCATAGTAGCTGGAGATGTCCCCGAGGCATTACAGGGTAAAAGAATAGTCGCCTTAGATGTAGGTGCACTGGTAGCCGGAACGAAGTATCGTGGCGAATTTGAAGAGAGGCTGAAGAAAGTTATTGCCGAGGAGAAAGCTGCTGGCAATTGTATCTTATTTATCGATGAAATGCAGACTATTGTAGGTGCTGGAGCCGCTGAGGGCGCTGTCGACGCCTCTAGCATCTTAAAACCTTCGCTGTCTCGTGGTGAAATACAATGTATTGGTGCTACCACCCTCGACGATTACCGCAAACATGTGGAGAAAGACCCGGCTTTGGAACGGAGGTTTCAGCCTGTCTTGGTAGCTGAACCTACTGTAGAAGAGACTCTGGAAATTTTGCGAGGTATCAAACATAGGTACGAAGAATTTCACCACCTAATTATAAGTGACGAAGCCTTGCAGGCAGCAGCTTCTTTGGCCGCCAGGTATATACCCGATCGCTTTTTGCCTGATAAGGCTATTGATTTAGTAGATGAGTCTAGCTCTCGGGTGCGCATCAAACATGGTAGCGCCCCCATTGGTTTAACCGAGGCGAGGCAAGCTCTAGAAAGCGTACGCAAAGAGAAGGAGTCAGCTATTGCCGCTCAACAGTATGAATATTCCGCTGAGCTGCGTGACCGCGAGCTCCAGCTAATAGAAAAGGTTGGCATGATGGAAAAAGAATGGCAAGTTAAGCAGGAGCTGGGCAAAGCCACGGTTACTGCGGACGACATTGCCGAAGTGACTAGCATGTGGACTGGAGTCCCGGTGGTGAGATTGACTACTGATGAAACTAGCCGCCTTCTTCAAATGGAGGAGGCTTTGCACCGTCGCATCATTGGCCAGGATGAAGCTATAAACACCGTAGCCAAAGCGGTGAGAAGAGCTCGATCTGGCTTGAAAGACCCCCGACGTCCCATCGGTGCCTTCATATTTTTAGGGCCTACCGGAGTGGGTAAAACCGAGTTAGTCAAAGCCC
>PCSL01000067.1:3956-5092 GCA_002772325.1 Chloroflexi bacterium CG23_combo_of_CG06-09_8_20_14_all_45_10 | reverse complement strand
CATTTATAAACGAAGCTGCTAAGTTGCATCCCAAAGCATTAATCCTAGAGGGCACTAACGTGGATAAAGCAACAAATGTTGCCGAGCAAGAAGTGTATGAGAGTGGATATAAGGCTATTGATGGCTCGCAAGGTCTTGTCATTGCCGATTTCTCTGCCAGAGATGTAGACCGTTTGCTTACCTTCTTGCAGATTGCCAGAGATACAAAAAGGAAACTAGCTATACTGCCAAAGGATGCCTACCTCTTAAAAACCATGCGCCTTCTTGAACCAGAAATACCTGACATTGCCCAGGAGGATGCCCTTGTCATCTACCAGGAAACAACTGCTAGTAGGAGCCCTGTCTCCTGGTTGCGAAAGATTTTTGAGGACTACTCCAGCAAGATTGTTCTAGCCAAAGATGTTGCTTCCAACCAGGGCGATTTCATCCTTTGTTTTAGCTTCTTTGATTTGAATGAACTCCCAAGCATCCGCCCTGAACCAGAAAGCCTTTATGTTTATAGCTCCAGCGAGCCTCACACTGAGGAGCAGGAGATGGACTTCTGGCGTCTGCATCATTGGCTCAAGCACTTCAAAATGCGAGGCTTTGGCCTCCCGGTAGAAAAGAATGGCGAGTGGGAAATACCTGAAAAAGAAAAGGGATTACATGCCTCTGGGCACGCCTCTGGTCCAGACCTGCTAAAAATTGCTCGTGAAATTAGTCCCAGGGTGCTTATACCGCTGCACTGCGAGAAGCCCGAGTTCTATGTGGATAATCTCAGTGGGAGTGGGATAGAAGTCATCCTGCCAATTGAAGGCCTAACAACTGAAATATGAACAACTATCCAGAAAGCAAGAACACACACGAAGAGGAGTGCTTCGCTGTGTAACATGCTAACCTCCATCTATGTTTCTAAATATTGCAGTATACGATATACACGCTCAAA
Source organism: Chloroflexi bacterium CG23_combo_of_CG06-09_8_20_14_all_45_10 (assembly GCA_002772325.1). Taxonomy (GTDB): domain Bacteria; phylum Chloroflexota; class Dehalococcoidia; order GIF9; family AB-539-J10; genus 20-14-all-45-10. The sequence continues at coordinate 4,167 of PCSL01000067.1, read as the reverse complement.
AATATCACGGGCCCAGGTGGTCAGTTGCTCCCTATCACCAAGGACCTCGCTACCCCGCTCAATCCCGCTACCGAGGTGCAAGCCAGGGTAGTCGATTGATTCCAACATTCGTATCAGGTATCTAATCACCTCGTCATTTACAAAGTCCAGGTAGAGTCTCGCTTTGAGGTCCCAGCGTTCACCCGCCCTAAATTGGTTGCCATGCAATGGT
>PCSL01000067.1:223-3930 GCA_002772325.1 Chloroflexi bacterium CG23_combo_of_CG06-09_8_20_14_all_45_10 | reverse complement strand
GCTCTCACCCAAATCTTGAAGTAATGATTTCATCTTTTCCGGCTCTTTTGTTAGCTTGTTATAAAGGTGCCCTATTGGCGTTCGTTTTTTATCGTGTTTCCCATCTTGAATGACAGCATTAAACCGCAGACCTTCGCTTATTTATCTCAATACTAAAGTTGCAGTGTTTAAAGGGGTCATGTCTGTCCTGAGGTTTTCGCAGAACAACAAATGCTGTGCCTCTTCGAGCAATTATGTGCCCCACGAAAATCTCAGAATAGACCCTAGTAATCTCTTGTCCCATCCGTTTGTGCACTTCTTGAGCAAATTCATGCAATTTGTTCCTTAAAAGGGGTCTGTAATCATCGTCGTAAGAGATAAAGAAGTTGAAGTCATCATCTACAAAACCGGAAAATGGGCTCATTCCAATCACCTCCAAATATTGTCTAAATTGCGTTGTCAGCAAGTCATTCTTTTCATTAGCCCAACAATCGTAAATCTCGGCCCAGGTAAGATTGCATTGGTACAATCTCGTGTTGTTCCAGCCTGCCTTCTCAAGGTGTCCTTGTATTTGATCTTGGCTGGGAATTCCCTTAAGCTTGGCTTCTATCATGATAGCAACTGATGGTGTTGTAGACGGACAATAAATCCAGGCATCTGGTATTCCACCTGGACTAACGCCGGACTCCCCCAATAATTCCTTGGAAATGGTTACCACCACCTTGCTCTCTGCGCTTTTGGCAAGTTCTGGAATTTTCTGAAGTGCAAACTTATAGTTGTTCTTTTGTGGAACTGGAAAATTGTCATACCCAGTCTTCGAGGCTACAAGTTCCAGAAAGCGTGATAAGACCTTAGGTGGGCTGTATTGAAAAAGGTTAATTAGCGCCTTGGTCGTATTATTCTCAAGCTGTCTAGCAATCTGCATTTCATCAGTTTTATACTTTGACGGTCCCCTGTAGTAATAAAAAATGTTTTGATGAGGATCCACTCGAACTTCCTTCTGAAACTAACTGCTATGCCTTATTGTAGAACCACTTGTCGTAGGAAATAATCAACCTCAATGTTTGCTTTGCAGGCAACATGCGAACTCCATCGCCACCTATTGTCATTAGCTTTTTAGGAAATCAATGAGTTGTTCCCAAGTTTTCCCGAAACCTATTTGTTTGAATTTCGGTGTCCATACTATTTTTGCCCTTCCAATTCTGAGCCGACCGCTCCTTTCGGGGGCATCATCGTCTACTTTAATGGTCACGCCATTATTTGCCAGCCGCAACTCGCTGTTGACCGCACTTAAGCTAACCCTTCTAGCCATTTTCGTTCTCCTTGTATTTGATTTTTCGCTCCCGCCAGTTGGGAACATTATAGCCGACTACTATATAGCTACGCATCCTTTCACTTATTGTTTTCCTCCTCTTTGTTCCAGTTCTTCAAAATAATTCCTCTTCTTTCTTCTAGCTCTTCAAACAAAGGGCCGGGCATTGTAAGTTTTTTGTCAAGCACAGCCTCAACAAGAATGACTGAGGCGCAGCCCAAACAGAGGGACGAAATAGCATAATTTTCATTGACATTTACTGTCCCATCGTCTTCGGGTGTTTCAAGGGAAACGGACATGGTAAACATCTTTTCTCCAGGCTTAATGGTGCTCCTACATCTAAAACAAACAAAGTCAAACATTTCCCCTGAACTGCCGTTATTTCCCATTGTCAAGCCTCCTTAAACCAACATTTTGTTCTAAGTACATTACTATTATAAAAGTTGTTTTTTCCTTTCTGAGCTACAAAGATAATGGTGTCAAAAATTTTATGGCTGTTTCTATCTTCTTAAAATAAATTGTTTAACTGCCTGAATACTGAGAGGATTTTCAAGCAAGTTTCTCACTAGCGCCCCAGCTCTCTCCTCAGCGAGTCCACCTTACCTTTCATGCTCAAAGCCTTATCTCGCCGGTCATCGATTTTAATTACGGTTAGCACCCTGGCCACTCCCTCAGCAAAAACCTCTTCATGCATCTTCTTTGCTACCGTTAGAATCTTATCCAGATCGCCTTCTATAATCGTCCCCATAGCGGTTATTTCGTATTTTATATCTTTCTCTTGCTGCAAGACTTTAACTGCCCGGGCTACATATTTGCTAATCGAAGGAGTTTCTGTCCCTAAAGGAACGATGCTTATCTCTGCCACTGCCATTCTTTTCCTCCTGCTCGGAAAGTCTACCAGAGATATTGGATTTAATGAAATACTCTCAAGGTTCTGGATAGCCCCACTGCCAGCGCTATCAGAATAAGAAGAATAGCTATTCCTATAGTTACAAAACTTACTGGATTTTCTTGTGGGTCTTCCCTTTTCTTTTTTGTATATCTAATTCTAAAATAGTAGCAAAGATTCACTCCTAAGTCATTTTGGTCTATTATGTCAACAAATAAAGCAGTCGTAAAGATGATAGAGGGGGAAGAGATGGTAATCAAAGGGCAAATTCCTGCTCCCTGCTTTCGCTGTGGTATCTGCTGCACCCTCTACCAGCCTCCACACTTTATCCCGAAGACATAGAAAACATTGCCTTAGCGCTGGGAATGAGGATGGAAAAAGGTTGCATTTTCCTTGTCTGGGATGAGGAAGGCAAAGCTTGCTGCACTATATACTCCTTCCGTCCCAAAGCTTGCCGAGAATGGATTCCCAGTCTATCCAAGCCGAAATGCCTTGAGGGGTTGATTAAACTCAAGTCCGAAGGGCAGCTGATGTTGCTGGGTAAGCTATTCGACTCCAAGGAAGATCAGGAAACATTTTGCTCATCTTTAAAGAATGCTTTATCGATGGGAGGCTTTTGAAATGAAAGAACTGGTTGAGAACTTAGCCAGGAAGGCAGGGGGTTTTTTGGTCGAGCATTTTCGCAAGGATCAGACACTGCTGAAGCTTCGAAGCTCAGCCAAGGAGGCCATAACTGCCTACGATAAGATGGTCAATGACTTGATCATCGAGGAGATCAAGAGGCACTATCCCCATCATAGCCTCTTAACCGAAGAAAGCGGCTTCCTCGAAGGCGACTCCAATTGGCTTTGGATTGTAGATTTTCTAGACGGCACGGGTAATTTTGCTAGTTCCAACCCTCTTTTCTCAGTTTGCATAGCTTTGATGCATGGAAGTGAGCTTTTGCTCGGAGCAATCTATGCTCCAGCGATTAACGAATTTTACTTTGCGGAAAGAGGGAGTGGAGCATACCTGAATGGGGAAAGAATAAAGGTCTCTCAGATATCAGAGCTCAGCCAGAGCTACATCTTTTATTGTGAAGGAGGTGAGAAGAATAGGTCGAGAACTGGCAAGATGTGGAACAAGGTCTATCCCCATGTTATGGATATGCGGAAGCTTGGCTCGGCTGGCCTTGAGATAGCCTGGGTAGCGGCTGGCAGGGGGCTTATCTTACCACCAAAATTGAGCCCTGGGATGTTGCCCCGGGGGTTCTATTAGTTAAGGAGGCTGGTGGAGAGGTCAGTGATTTTCAAGGCAATCCTTGGCAGCGGCGGACGAGCGATCTATTGTTTTCTAACAAAAAGCTTCATCAAAGGATACTGAATTTAATTTCCCTCTGACATGTGACGTCGCGGCATGGACATCAACAAGCAGCTTGCTATGGTAATAAAGCTATTAAAAAGTATTCCAATGCAAAACTGATCCTAGCTTCCTCTTTGGAACATGAAGCACACCACTTTTGTCTTTCCAATACTTCACGGAACCATC
>PCSL01000067.1:0-147 GCA_002772325.1 Chloroflexi bacterium CG23_combo_of_CG06-09_8_20_14_all_45_10 | reverse complement strand
TTCAGTATTTCCCTCAATTTATCCCTATCGACACTGGCAATAGGACAGGAACCTATACCCTTTTCCAGGGCTACCAGTATGATATTCTCCATTGCTCCTCCAACGTCATATACCGACGATGGCACTCCGATATCCCTGTTTTTAAGT
>PCSL01000038.1:17413-18484 GCA_002772325.1 Chloroflexi bacterium CG23_combo_of_CG06-09_8_20_14_all_45_10 | reverse complement strand
TCACCTCTAAATTTTGTAGTGCGACCCTTTAGGGTCGTGCCGCACGAGGCTAAAGCCTCGCACTACGTTTTTAAACACCCTCTTATTAAGGCTATTTTATCTCCAGGCAAGAAACAAGTCTACTTTGTCAATCTTAGCCGGTATACTACCTCTCTGACTTTACACCTGGCAGTTGCCTCTTTCCTAGTTTGCCGCTCGACCAGATCCTGTAAAGTCGTAGATTCTAAAACTCCGTCTATCGCTTTTTTTACCTCACCCCAAATGTCATGGGGGGCACAAAGGTTGGAACAAGGATATGACTTTGGATTATCGACACACTCTACCGGAGCGATCGAGCCCTCGAGAAGTTGAATTACCTCGCTGAGCTTAATCTCCTCTGGGTGCTTGAACAGTGAAACTCCACCCCGAGGCCCGCGAGTGCTCTTTATTATTCCCGCTGCTATAAGAGGTGCAATTAAATGCTCCAGGTATGGCAGTGGAATCTCTTGTCTTCGAGCAACATCTTTCAATGGAACTAGTCCCTCACCCCAGTGAAGGGCTAAATCCAAAAGCGCTCTGGTTCCATACCGTCCTTTAGCGGATAGCTTCATTGGGTCCCTACTTTGTTGACCAAAATAATCAACAAAGCCTACAATATCATAGGGGCGGGAGCCTGTCAAAAGTTTTTGTTTTGACAAGCTTGCTAGCCAATGCTATCATAATTTGCATAAGGGTAGGTGTTAGCCCGAGGGTTTAATTGTAAAGATATGGTCAGTTTATTTAGCGGAGGATTTTGGGGGTGGTGATAGGTGGACAACGCCGATAGTTGGCTTTTGTTAGCCTTTCTACTCTGCTTAGCTCTGTCAGCTTTCTTTTCCAGTGCTGAGGCAGCCTTTATTTCCCTGCCCAAGCTTCGCATAAGATATCTGGTAGAAAGTGGTGTTAAGGGAGCAAGGCAGCTAGCTAAAGCTGCTGATAGACCAGAGAGGTTTTTAGCCACTGTTTTATTAGGTAATAATCTGGTAAATGTGGCAGCAGCTACGTTGGGCGCTATCATGGCAGTGGCTGTCTTTGGCTTGCCGTGGGGGCCGA
>PCSL01000038.1:16615-17403 GCA_002772325.1 Chloroflexi bacterium CG23_combo_of_CG06-09_8_20_14_all_45_10 | reverse complement strand
TGTTGGAGTGACAGCCTTGATTTTAGTTTTTGGAGAGGTTATCCCCAAGACTTTAGCTGTCCACCATGCTCAACGACTATCTCTGCTTTATATTAATCCAGTGAGGATAATAGAGTGGTGCCTTTATCCCTTTGTCTTGGCATTGGATCGTATTGGTTTAGGGTTTATTAAAATGGTGGCTGAGACTGAGGAGGATAGGAAGCTAGTGAGCGAGAGTGAGATACGCTCCGTTATAAGCGCCGGTGAAGATGAGGGAGTGGTAGAAGAGGATGAGGCAAAGATGTTGCACAAAGTGTTTGAGTTTACTGATTGCCCGGTAAGTAAGATAATGATTTCCAGGACGGAAATCGCCTGGGTAGAGCAAGGGACGAAGCTAAGCGATTTTCTAGCTATCTATGTTCAAACGCCTTATAGCCGCTTTCCTGTCTATAAAGATAATACGGATAATGTGGTGGGCATCTTGTTTGCTAAAGATGTGCTTATGAAGTTAACTGATAACTGCGCCAGCGAAGAAATTGTTATTGATGATTTGATACGACCGGCTCACTTTGTGCCAGAGAGCAAGCATCTGGGAGAGCTTCTCACTGAGATGAGAGATGGCGGTTATCACGTAGTAATTGTTGTCGATGAATTTGGGGGTATAGCTGGAATGGTTACCTTGAGGCAGCTCACTGAAGAGATTGTGGGCGATATGCGGCATGAATTGATTAAGGAAGATAAGGACTTCGTGGTAACCGGTGATAATGTCTTTCAGTTGGACGGTGGATTCCGGGTGGAGGAAGCTAACG
>PCSL01000038.1:2735-16587 GCA_002772325.1 Chloroflexi bacterium CG23_combo_of_CG06-09_8_20_14_all_45_10 | reverse complement strand
TCTCAGCCGTCTTGGGCGGATACCCAGGCAAGGTGAGCAATTGAAGTACCGGAACCTGAAATTTGTTATCACTGAGATGCGAGGGATGAAGATAGAGAAAGTTATGGTGACCAGGGAAAAAGATGCAACGCCTGCGTCTTAGGTTTGGTCGTGGGGATGAGGTTAAGTTTATTTCTCATCTTGATGTGGTGAGGTTTTGGGAGAGGGCATTCAGGCGGGCAGGAATACCTTTAGTTTATTCTCAGGGTTTTACCCCCCATCCACGAATTTCACTCGCAGCGCCTTTAGCTGTAGGGGTAACCAGTGAGGCTGAACTCATGGATGTATGGCTAAGTCGCTGGATGCCTCCTCAATCTCTTATGATGCGGGTGAAGAGCCAATTGTTTTGTGGCTTTGAGATATTCGATGCCTGGGAGATAGGGCTAAATATCCCCTCGCTTCAATCTTGCCTTGCTTTCGCCGAGTACCGTGTTGTGGTAAAGTCAGGGAAAAGCGAGCAAGATGTGGAGGCCTCACTTCACTCTTTGCTTCAGGCCCGGGAGTTACCCTGGCATCACGCCCGAGGTGACAAAATGAAGCTATATGATTTGCGAGCCTTAATAGATGATTTATGGGTTACCGGCTGCCATGACTCCCTATGTATTTTGGGAATGAGATTGCGCTGTGATGCTAAAGGTAGCGGTAGGCCAGAACAGGTAGTTGCTGCTTTAGGTTTCCCCCAATATCCTGAATCTATTCACCGTACCAAGCTCATTTTGAAAGGAATGTAGGCTCTAAGCCCTTCGTTTCTTGTCATTCTGAGGGAGCACTTCGGCTTCGCTCAGTGTAAACTCCGCGACCGAAGAATCTCGCCCAGGGTAAACTCCGTGAAGAATCTTGAAGTAAAAAACCCTGACCCAGCTCGCCAGCAAAAAGCTCGGGAATATAGTAAGCTATCAAGGCGTCTGTTATTTCTTGAGCTAGGGATAGGGGCTATTTTGCTACTAGCTCTTCTCTTTACAGGAGTTTCCACTAGGCTAGTTGCTTTTTTGCCCTTTTCGTCTCCATGGTCAGCAGCCTTATATTTTCTGATTCTAGTATTAGGCTATGGTATAATCGTGGCACCGCTGGGCTATTATCAGGACTTTGTGTTGCCTCATCGCTATGGCTTGTCAACCCAAAATGTGATCGGCTGGCTGAAAGACAAAGCTAAATCTTTACCTCTGGGATTATTATTGGGCTTATGTCTGGTCACAGTTATTTACTGGCTTATGGAACGTCTCCCTTCATTATGGTGGTTAGCTGTGGGATTAATTATGTTTTTGCTCACTCTGTTTCTCACTTGGCTAGCCCCTACGCTTCTTATCTCCTTGTTCTTCAAATTGGAACCTCTGAAGGAGGGAGAGCTTAAAGAGAGGCTGGCGAATCTGACCAGGCGAGCTAAGGTTGGTGTTAAGGATGTTTTTAGCATGAATCTAAGTAGTAAAGCCACCACAGCCAATGCCATGTTGGGTGGCTGGGGCAAATCCAGACGTGTTATTATCAGTGACACCTTGCTCCAGAGTTATTCATTTGATGAGATAGAGGTAACTTTAGCTCACGAGCTGGGTCACCACATTCATCACGATATTCCTAAGCTCATGCTGATTCGGACAGTCGCCTTTTTGCTGGCATTTTATTTAACCAGTCTAGCTCTTACGGCTGGAGTGGTGTTATTTTCCTTCCAAGGGATAAGCGATGTGGCTGGCTTTCCTTGGCTAGTCCTGGTTTTAGCTGTGTTTATGTTGCTATTACAGCCACTTCTTAATTGGTATAATCGGCGCATTGAACTGGCAGCAGATGAGGCAGCACTGAAGCTAAGCAATAATCCTCAAGCTTTTATTGGTTTGATGACTAAGTTAACTGACCAGAACTTGATTGAAGCTGAGCCTGGTAAGTGGACAGAGATTCTATTTTATGACCATCCAACCTATAATGAACGAGTGAAACTAGCTTACAAATGATATACAGTGGAGACTGTTTAGAAATGTAGTACGAGGCTTTAGCCTCGTGCTGCACGACCCTGAAGGGTCGCACTACAAGGAGGCAATCTCTTGAAGCTTATCTTAGTCAGGCATGGTGAAACTTATTGGAATAAAGAGCGGCGTGTTCAGGGAGGCGGCAGCGATACTGAGTTAAGCGAGGCTGGGTTAAAACAAGCTAATAAGTTAGCCTCATGGCTAAAGGATAAGAATATTGATGCCATAATTTCCAGTCCCCTAAAGCGAGCTGTAAGTACAGCTGAGGCTATAGCTAGCCGGCATCAATTGCCTGTAGAAATTGATGCTGGACTTAAGGAGATTAGTGTTGGTGAATTGGAGGGTTTGTCTGTGTCTAGTTTGAGCACTACCTTTAGCCAGTTCTTGATGCGGTGGTGGCGAAAGGGAGGGTCGGAAAGGTTGCCTGGCGGGGAAAGCCTTGTTGAGCTACAGGAAAGATCCTGGGCGAGCATCGAACGTTTGTTAGCAGAGCACAAAGATGGAACGGTGGTAGCTGTCAGCCATTACTTTGTCATCCTGGCTATCATTTTCAAAGCTTTGGATTTACCGCTGGACTATCTCGCCAAATTCAAGGTAGACCCTGGAGGGGTAAGCATCCTTGAGTTTGAGGATTATGGACCGCGTTTGGTAGCATTTAATGATACTTCCTACTAGAATGTTATTGTGAGGAATCTTCGTCTAGCCTCTCCCTTGAAGGGGAAGGAATATAATGAAACAAGCACTAAATACTAATAAATCCTAAGCACGAAATCCTAAATGCTAAACAATATCGAAGCACTAATGACAAAAATTCAAAACAAAATGAGTTTTGGTATTTGAATTTGGAAATTTGAATTTGTTTAGGATTTAGAAATTAGAAATTAGAGTTTTAGAGTGTGTTTAGAGCTTAGAATTTAGAATTTAAGTTAGGTGAGGGTGACTAAATACCCAAATCTCTATGAAAAAGATTGAGCTGGAAGCAAGGGTCATAGATTTTATTCAGCAGCATAACCTGATTTCATCTGGGGAGATAGTAGGTGTTGGGGTATCAGGTGGTGCTGACTCGGTTTGCTTACTGCATGTCTTGGCAGGATGGCAGAGCAAGCTTGACATAAAGCTCCATGTGGCCCATCTGAATCATCAGCTTCGAGGTGTTGAGTCTGAAGCTGATGCCGAATATGTGGCTGCTTTAGCTGGCAAGCTTGATATTCCCATCACTATTGGTAAACGTGATGTAGCTGCTTACAGAGCTGAAAGGCATTGCTCTACGGAAGAGGCTGCTCGGGAGTTACGCTATGGCTTTCTTGCCAAAGTAGCTGATGATATTGGAGCCAATCGAGTAGCCATAGGGCACACTCGGGATGACCAGGTAGAAACTATCTTGATGCATATATTACGGGGGACGGGAACTTCCGGGCTGCGTGGCCTTGAGCCTTATTCGCCTTTCCCATTTTGTCATTCTGAGGGAGAGAAATGTAGTTGCCCAATTTATTGGGCGACGGTGCCTGATAAATCAGGCAACTACAAAAGGCTCCGCGAAGAATCTCCGAAGGCGAAGAATCTAGAATTGGTGGTAATAAGGCCACTCCTCAATGTTACTAGAGAGGAAACATTGAATTATTGTCAAGAACGCCAGATTGAGCCACGGATTGATTCCTCTAATCTTTCCTTGTCTTTCTTTAGAAATCGCCTTCGCCTGGAGCTTTTACCCTTGCTTAGAGAATATAACCCGGGCGTGGACCAGGCGCTGCTTCGCCTGGCTGAAATTGCTGGAAGTGATATTTCTTACCTGGAGCAGCAAGCTTTTCAGTTATGGGATGAAGTGGCCAGGCAGGAAGAGGATGCCATTTACCTGGATAAGGGGAAAATCGTTGCCTTGCCTATAGCTTTGCAAAGGCAGCTACTGAGGTTAGCTATAGCCAGGCTGGCTGGTGATACTCGGGATATTGAAGCCAATCACATTGAAGCAATAAGGAGTTTACTAAGTAAACCGGTGGGTAAAAGAACTTCCTTGCCTCATGGCCTTGTGTGTTGGAATGGATATGATGAAATGTTGTTAGCTACGAGTGCCGCGAAGCAATCATACCTCACTCTTCCTCTAGTGCAAGGTGTATTTCCTCTTAAAGTGCCCGGGGAGACGGTTTTATCCGGATGGCGAGTGATAGCCAGCATTGTTGGAGAGCAAGTGCCTTCTCTGTCATTGCGAGGCACTTCCCCTTTGTCATTGCGAGGCGCGAAGCAACGAAGCAATCTCATTGCTGAATTTGACTTTGATAAGGCAGGGACTGAATTATTCGTCCGTCAGCGCCAGCCGGGGGATGGATTTCAGCCTTTAGGCATGGATAAGCCCAAAAAGCTTCAGCACTTTATGGTTGATGTCAAGATACCACTTTTGTGGCGAGAGCGTATTCCTATAGTTTGTTCCCCTCGACAAATCATCTGGGTGGTGGGCTGGCGCATCGATGATAAGGTAAAGGTTACCGAGGCTACCAAGGAAATTCTTCGCTTGGAGTTTATCAGGTTGTAATGAAATCGGTAGATAAGGAATTGCATTTACGCCATCTTACCGTTGACGAAGCCTTGTTTCGGCTGGATCAGTACCTCAACGATGCTTTTATGGCTGGTTTGCCCTCGGTGTGCATTGTTCATGGCAAGGGTACAGGGACACTGCGCCAGGCAGTGCATGAAGTGCTAGCCAAGCATCCTTTAGTTAAATCCTTCCGCCCTGGTGACTACGGCGAAGGGGACTACGGCGTCACCATAGTTGAGTTGGTAAGTCGTTAGCTTTTGCTTTAAAGCATAGTTTGCTTAATGTCAGGGGCTTATAAGTTACCAATTCTGGATGTCCACAAGGTGGGTTAGATAATCCCTGGCAGGAGACATGACAATTAGCGGTGCAGCCGGGGACAGGCTTGAATTTGCCGTCAGATTGCTTTTTGGTGAAAGGTAGAGGCAGGGCCTCGCAATGAGGAATGCCCTTGGAATCGCTCTCCTCAGCGCTAAGCTCCTGGCAAGTGGCATAAGTCATTCCCCTGGCTTCAACAAGGGCAAGTAATTTGTGATGGAGGCTAAGTCTTAAATCCTTTCTCAGGCGATAACCTCCCCCTGACCAATGTGCCTCATAGACATATTCTCGCTCAAATTTCTTGGCCGCCAAGGGTGACTGAGCATAGATAACTTTGTATACTCGCTGCCAGATGCTTGTGCCGATATAATCACCAGTTTGAGAGCGCTTTTTAGATAATTTGCCCGTGCTGCCGATGATATGGCTAGCTCCAGTTGAAGCGAAGGTATTAACTAGCTCAGCTATTTTATCAGACCAGGAATCACCATAGAGAGCCTGAAAGAGATGGATGAAAATGGGGTCGAAACGAATAATAGTATCTATGCCTGATTCAGATAGCTTGCGCACAGTGGTCACCCTAGCATCAAATGGCGGTGCTCCGGGCGAGAGTAGCTCAAGTATTTCAGAGGTTCCCTCAATGGTCGTGGCTATAAGTTTAGGTTTGTACTCCACAAAGCCCGGCAGTTCCAAAAGGAAGGATGGATCTCCTTTGGTGGTGATGAAGAAGGAAACTCCGTAGTCCATCAGAAGCTTTATTAATTTTTTGACCTCTCCCTTTAATTCAGCTATATCCTGGCAGGGGTCGGAGACATTGGACAGGGAGATTGGCGGGCATAAGGTTAGCTTTTTAAGGTCTTTCTCTACCAAATTGGGCAAGTTATTGTAAAGCAGAGTGTCTTCTGAGTAGTTAGCATAAATAGCTTCTCTGGCATAGCAATAAATACAATTATGAAGGCATTGGTTTGGTCCTGGCGGTGTGACATTGATAATCCAGCAATGGAAGCATTTTCGCTGCGTGTTGGCGTAGGGGAAATCATGAAAGGTTGAGCTTTTCTTGGCGATTAACTTTATTGCCATTGGTTTGCTTCACTTCCCTCGCAATGACATTATTTTAGCACTGGCTTAATTTTGGTGAACTTTTCCCTTCGATTTTCGTTATAGCTATTAGGTAAGGAATCAGTGGTATAATACTACAAAGTGGCTGTTAGCTGGTGTATCAGCTCTGCATAGAGAGGATCTTACACATGAATATGAAGTTATTGATTGGCTTACTGGCTTTAGGCGTGACATTATTGGTTGTAGGCCTGATATTAATGTTATTTCACCTGGTTTAGTCAAGAGAGGCCGTTTAATTTTGATTTTCCGTTCAATTTTCGGCATGTTGAAAGCCTTTCACCCCATATTTTCGTAGTGCGACCCTTTAGGGTCGTGCGCACGAGGCTAAAGCCTCACACTACATTTTTTTAAACAGCCTTTTAAGAAAAAACATTTCGATTATTCTTGACCGGGATGAATTTACATTATCTCTTTCAGCAAAGGCTATGGTGGAGCTAAACTTTTTGCCGCTTGTTTCGTTTCTAACATTGCGGGTTGAATTATGAACATTTTGCGGATGCTAAAAACCTTGATAACTGCTAAAGGCCTGGAGGTGCTTCTCCTGGGCAAAGAGGTTACCATGCCTGATGGTGTTAGTCTGGGAGTGGTCGCTAGAATCAAGAAAGAATTGCCTCAGGATAAAATATGGATGGTAGTTGATAATCAAGGTCAGGAGAGCATAATACCTATTGAACAGATTATAAGCGTGGCTAACAAAGTGGTTCTCTTTGATGATTTGTCGGCTGGCTTAGCGGCGGATGGGGATTCAAGGTGTTTTTGCTAAGTAACGAGGATGGCTCAGGTAAGAGAGGAGGCAAGGTGAAAATTGTGAAGGTTCTTATTTCTATTCTTTTAATTGCTATCTTTCCCGCCAGCGGCTGCGCAACTGGTCGGCCGCCCGTACCTTCTGAGTTTGCCATACCTTCAGTAGCTGAGGGTGAGGCATCAAATCCCAAGCTTGCTATGGCAGCTTGTTATGAATCTGGAGAGGTCTCTATATCTCCTGATGCTCCGCGCTACTCACTGCCCCTGGATTTGGGGGAGGTAACAAACTTTGGAGAGGTAGGCTCAAGATTCGGGCTGACTGAAAATCAAAAGCGGCTTCTGGAGAAAAATGGCTTTGTGGTTATCCCCTGGCATGGCGATGATATTGTCCAGCCTTATAAGACACTTAAGGAGCAAGGCGTCCCTATCTTTGTTACCTCGGATACTTTGCTTCATCTATATCATATCCAGTTCAATGAGATACTGAAGCGTCTTGAGGAGGAAGAATTTTTTGATGAACTGATTGATATGAGCCAGGCGATGATGGGAAGGGCAATATGGGATTATGAATCCTTCACTGACTCTGACTTAAAGGAAGCTGCCAGAAGAAATGTGGCTTATTTTGCTGTTGCCTTGAAGCTTCTGCAGACGCCAACCGAAGGGTATGATGAAGAGAAGGCTAGGCAGGAAATTGAGCAATGGAATCAGGAACATCCCTGGGATGAGAAAGAATTTAAGCCATTGAAGAAGGTTGACTTTTCCATTCCGTCTTATGTGGCGGACGAAGTTAAGGCGGAGATAAAAAACATTGAAGGGCATGAGGGCTTCAAGCCAAGTGCTATCTTCAACTCCGCTGATTCTAAAAATCCCTATAAGGAAGACTACTCCCAGTATGTTCCCAGGGGACATTACACCCGGAGCGAGGCGCTGAAAAGATATTTCAAGGCGATGATGTGGTATGGCCGGATGGCTTTCCTTCTCAAGGGAGGTCCTGATGCCTTAGTCATTGAGAGAGATGCCACGATAGCTACAATTCAAGCGTCTTTGATTTCGGCCGAATTGCCTAATCTCACCACTTGCTGGGAAATATGGAATCGGATTTATTCCGTTACCTCATTCTTTGTCGGCACTGCTGATGACCTGACCCCCTATGAATACCTGGAGGCTATGGAGAAGGTTTTGGGCACCAGCTTTGATGCCAGCCAGCTTGCTGACGAGGAGGCGTTGCTTAATTTGAAAGCTGAGCTAGCTCAGCTGAGGAATCCTGAGATTTATGGCGGCTCTGGTGTTTGTCTTATCGCTCCGCCAGTTACCAAAGAAAAGCTCTATCAATGCTTGGCTGACACAAAAGGGATGAGGTTTATGGGACAGCGATTTGTGCCTGACTCATATATGTTTCAAAATCTGGTCTTTCCCGCTGTGGGCATGTATGTGGGCCAAAGTGAGCCATTTACCCTGAAGATGACTGCACTCGATCCTCAGAGATGTTTTCCCAGAGGATTAGATGTCATGGCAGTTCTAGGCTCAGAGCGGGCTTATGAGATATTGAAAGCTGAAGGTGATACTGAATACCAGGGGGAAGACACCAGCTATGATGAGCAATTGAATATGCTCAGAGAGGAATTTGGCGCTCTCACTGAGAAGGATTGGAATCGCAATCTCTACTGGAGCTGGCTTTATGCCCTAAAGCCTTTGCTTGGTGATTTTGGTGAAGGGTACCCTGCCTTTATGCAGACTGATGTCTGGAAGGACAAGGAATTGCAGACTGCTCTGGCATCCTGGACTGAACTCAGGCACGATACTATTTTATATGCCAAGCAGAGCTATACTGAGGCGGCAACGGCAATGTCGCCTCAGCCGCAGCCGGTAGAAGGCTATGTTGAACCCGTCCCTGAGTTTTACTCGCGCATGCTTACGCTTACTAAAATGACTAAGGAGGGATTGATTAAGCTTGATGCCTTGAGCGATGAGGAGAAGTCAAGGCTGGAGAACCTGGAAAGCATCCTGGGGAGGTTGATCCAAATTTCCCAAAATGAGTTGGAGGGCAAGGAGCTAAGAGAAGATGATTATGAGTTCATCAGAAATTTTGGACAGCAGCTCAATGCCATAATTGCCGGTGTTGAGGCTGAAGGCAAAGAGACTACCCTTGTGGCTGATGTTCATACTGATGCCAACCCACCGATGGAAGTTTTAGAGGAAGGGGTAGGCTATATTGACCTTGCCCTGGTGGCCTATAAAGTTCCTGATGGCAGAATTATCATTGGTGCTGGTCCTACGCTAAGTTACTATGAATTTAAGTGGCCTATGGAGCAAGGGAGATTGACCGATGAGCAATGGAAGGAAATGCTGGAGCAAGGTCAGCAGCCTCCAAGGCCAGATTGGATAGATAGCTTCTATGCCGAATAGGCAGTGAGACAAACTCACTTTATCCCTTATAGGCTCTTTTGAAGCTGCACACATCCATATGATTAGTGACACATCGCCTCCTTTGTTGCTATCCCCAAAGCAATCTACTCTGCTCTTCCCTCCCTCACCCTGGCCCTCTCCATCAAGTGGAGAGGGAAAATACACAAAATAGTCTTCCCTCCCCTGGCGGGAGGGAGTTAGAGGGGGGAAATTTCACCCTCACGTCCCTCGCCAGATAAAGAGTGGGGTAGACGAGGGCCACCCTTTTATAGCCCCCTCCCATTGCGGGAGAGGGGATTTTTTCTGAAGATTGCCCCGCCTTATTCTCGCAATGACATAAAGAACTGCCTGAAATATCCACCATCTATCTGAACTTGATCATACCATTCCCTGAAGGCAATATCATTACCAGCAAATTCCCCGCTCTGAATGACATGGGGGGACTTGTTCGGTTATAATCTAATGCAGCAATCCTGATATTTGTCCTGGCACACTGTTAAGCGAAGGTTACCAATGGAGATAATACCAGCTATTGATATCAGGGATGGCAAATGCGTGAGGCTGTATCAGGGTGATTACAGCCAACAAACTGTCTTTGATGAGAACCCAGCGGCAGTTGCTTTGAGGTGGAAGTCCCGGGGTGCAAGGTGGCTTCATGTGGTTGACCTGGATGGAGCAGCTAAGGGTGAGTTGCGAAATATGATGGTGGTTGAAGAGATAATAAGGACAAGTGATTTGTTGGTGGAGTTAGGCGGCGGCATCAGGGAGGAGGATGTAGCGGAGGAAGTGTTGCACAAGGGGGTAAGGCGTATAATCCTGGGCACAGTGGCTATAGAAAACCCGAGGTTAGTGGGAAAGTTGTGCCGGCGGTTTGGCGAAGCTATAATAGTTGGTCTCGATGCTCGGGATGGCAAGATAGCTATCCATGGCTGGCAAAAGGATACAGTTATTGATGTTTTAGAGTTAGGTCGGGAAATGGTGGAATTTGGAGTGAGACGCTTTATTTATACTGATATAAAAAGAGATGGCACTCTCACGGAGCCTAATTTTGATATGGTAGGCAGGTTAATTGCTGAGGTGGATGTGCCTATCATTGCTTCGGGAGGCATTTGCAAGCTGGAGCACTTGCAGAGGCTTAAAGAGCTGGGGGCAGAAGGAGCTATTATCGGCAGAGCTCTTTATAGCGGAGATATTGATTTAAAGGAGGCAATAGCCAAATTATCTTGAGGGTTCATGGCGAGATTCTTCGGTCGCGGAGTTTATCCTGAGCTGTATCAGATTCTTCTTGGAGCCTGTCCTGAGCGCAATGAGATTCCTCGGTCGCTTCGCTCCCTCAGAATGACAAGGAGTGAAGGGTTTAGGGCTTCGGCTCACACGCTCAGAATGACAGCAAGCGAAGGGCTCCCTTTATATATCCTCTCCCTTGATGGGAGAGGATTAAGGTGAGGGTGAAATGTAGTGCGAGGCTTTAGCCTCGTGCGGAAAGAGGAGGTGGAAGACAGGATGTTAAAGTTTGATGATAAAGGTTTGATTCCAGCCATTATTCAGGATGCCAAAAGTGGTGAAGTTCTTATGCTGGGCTATATGAATAAAGAGTCGCTAAAGCTAACATTGTCCAGTGGAGATGTCTGGTTTTATAGCCGCAGTCGCCAGGAATTGTGGCACAAGGGGGAAACTTCGGGCAACTTCCTCAGGATGAAGTCCATTATTAAAGATTGCGATAGTGATGCTCTTCTTGTCAAAGCTGAGCCTACGGGGCCGGTGTGTCATACAGGCAATCGGACTTGTTTCTTTCAAAAATTGGAAAACGAGGATGTAGCTTAATAGCCAATAGGAGCCTTCGCTGCAAGCCTGGTTTCCTCTCCCTTGACGGGAGAGGATTATGGTGAGGGTGATGAACAATGGGCGAAACGAAAGTCTCTCTTAAACTCTGCGGTCCCCTTGGCTCTATCGAGCTTGAAACTTTGGCAGATACTGGAGCAACTTTTACCAAAGTTCCCAAGGACGCTGTGGCAAAATTGGGACTCGAGGCGAAATATGAGGCTCCGATAGAATTGGCGGACGGGAGAATAATTACCAGGCGGTTAGCTTTAGCAGAGATAGAGATAGAAGGGGTGAGAAGCCCTGTACTGGTAGCTATAGCGGAGAACGAGGAAAGACCTTTGCTTGGTTACACCACTTTAGAGGCGTTAAGGCTCAAGGTCAATCCCCTTACCAGGAAGCTAGAAAGGGCTATCGCCATAGAGTATTAATCTGACTCAGAGCCCGAGTCGGTAACTTTGTCAGCCTCGATAACTTCATTTAATGCTGATATGGCAGCTTCCAGTTGGCTATCGTCGGGTTCTCTGGTAGTCATAGCTTGCAGCATTAATCCTGGAGCTAGGAGAATTCGGGACAAGATGCTTTTGCTGTACCTTGCTCCGAATCTGGTAACTTCATAGCCAAGGGCAGCGATGACAGGAAGAAGGATTATGCGAGATAAGATGCTTAACCATAACGATGGGCGACCCAGCAAGGCAAAGGCGAGGATAGCAATGATCAGGACAGCAAAGATGAAGCTGGTGCCACAGCGGGCATGGGCAGTAGAATAGCTTTTAATCGCTTCTAGTTCTAAAGGACATCCAGCCTCATAAGCGTTGACCACTTTATGTTCTGCTCCATGGTAGGCAAAAACCCTCTTAATGTCAGGGAACAACCCTATTAGTTTAAGGTAAGCGATGAAAATGCCGATGCGCACCAAGCCCTCAATTAAGTTGCTGATTAAATCGGAGGCGATATAAATATCAAAATAGCGAGTGGCGAGGAGAGGGGTGATAAAAAAGAGGGCTACAGCGAAGGCCATGCTGGCAGCTACAAGGGCAAACAACAAAGCCGTGGGTATTTTTTCCTCTTCTGCTGAAGCGATTTGAGCTGAGCGAAGCAAGGCTTGGACGCCTAAAACCAGGGTTTCGATAAGAACAATGACTCCTCTTGCTAGAGGTATCTCCCTGAGGCGGCCTTGATATATGTTAGCCAGGGGTTGCTTTATCACCTCTAATTTTCCATCGGGGCGGCGCACGGATAGGGCTAAATTCCTCTTACCCCGCATCATCACCCCCTCAATAACTGCCTGCCCACCGTGATAAAAAGGTTTTGCCATTAGTTGCCTCGCTTAAATCAACAAGGGATGGCTCATACTCTCTTGCTTAAATCCTAAATTCTAATTTCTAAATCCTAAACAAATTCAAAATTCCAAATTCAAAACTATTTTTGGTCATTTGGATTTTAGTCATTGGATATTGTTTAGTATTTCGGATTTCGTGCTTAGGATTTACCCTCATATTATAGACCATCCCTTGACTCTCTGAGGCCGTTTAATTTTGATTTTCCGTTCAATTTTGGGCATTTTTGAAAGCCTTTCACCCCCAGATTTTCGTAGTGCGACCCTTTAGGGTCGTGCGCACGAGGCTAAAGCCGCGCACTACATTTTTTAAACAGCCTTTTTGCAATTATGCTCTGTTGCTTAATCCTTCATCTTGTATCGCTTCTTGAACCTCTCCACCCTTCCCAGGGTGTCAACTATCCTTTGTTTGCCGGTATAGAATGGGTGGCATTTGCTACATACCTCGACCTTAAGTTCTGGCTTAGTCGAGCCAATGGTGAAAGTATTACCACAAAGGCAAGTTACTTTAGTATTATCATAATACTTAGGATGAATTTTGGCTTTCATGATAAACGCTTACCTTCTTTTTATATTTAGTCGCTGGCTCATATTTAACCGAGCCATCTATTAAGGCGAAGAGCGTATAGTCCTTACCCAGGCCGACATTATTTCCGGGAAGTATGCGAGTGCCGCGTTGCCGGACAAGAATATTTCCAGCACGGACTTGTTCCCCACCATATTTCTTTACTCCTAGACGCTTCGATTGGCTATCGCGCCCACCCTGGGTGCTACCACCACCCTTTTTATGTGCCATGTTTACTCTCCCGGTCTAACAATTTCATTTATTGATAACCTAGTATAGATTTGGCGGTGCCCTGTTTTTTTGCGGTATCGAACCTTAGACTTATATTTAAATACTATGATCTTGTCCCCCGTAATTTCCCCTAAAGAGGTAGCGATAACCTTAGCTCCCTCAATAGTCGGATTGCCTATGAGCGTATCCTCATTATCGCTGATAAACAACACCTTATCCAGCTCGACCGTATCGCCTTCGGGTATATTCAGGTAGTCAACTTCTACAGTCTGCCTGGGAGCAACCTTATACTGCTTGCCACCTGTCTCAACAATAGCGTAAATCTTTTCACCTCCAAGATTTTCGTGGTGCGACCCTTCAGGGTGGCGCACGAGGCTAAAGCCTCGCACTACATTTCTAAACAGCCGCAGGTATGAATTTTATAGTGCAAATTGTTAAGTGTCAAGCCAGACTTTTAGCATCTAGCCTTTAGCCAGCTAAGCACAGTAGCTATTGCTGTTTCTTCCAGGCGCAACTTGTGCTTGGCACCCGGAATTATGGCTAGTTTTTTGGGTTCTTTAGCTTTTTGATAAAGTCTGTGTGCCTGTTCCAGAGGCACTACTTCATCGGCATCTCCATGAACCAGAAGCAGAGGTCGGGGAGAAATCTTGTCTATCCAGTGAATTGGAGAGACGACTTCAAAGCCCCTGAGCCATTCCTCAATCGAGGGTGGGAAATTCTTGTCTCTAATGACTCCGATATCGCGAAAGTGCTGGATGGCGGATGGGGCTGTTTCTTTGCCGGTAAGA
>PCSL01000038.1:1513-2656 GCA_002772325.1 Chloroflexi bacterium CG23_combo_of_CG06-09_8_20_14_all_45_10 | reverse complement strand
CCGCTCCACCGCTAAAGCCGAGGAGGCAAAGGCGAGTTTTATCTGTTTTTTCGAGGTGGCAGAGAAAATCAATAGCAGTTCCTAAATCTTGGCTCCAGCCTAGAAGGTCTAGGTTACCCTGGCTCATTCCGGCACCACGGAAGTTGAAGATCAGAGTGGCAAAGCCAGCGGCACAAAATCTTTGTGCCAGCACAGCGTAGCCTCTATCTTGAGGGTTGTAAGGAGTGGCGGGAATGCCATGGCAGATGCATAAAGCGGGGTAAACCTTGCTTTCTGGGGGAATATAAACTTCGCCGGCAAGCTCAAGTCCATCGCTTCTTAAGTAAATGGTTTTTGAGGTCATCCCCAGAGTTTCAAATGTAGAAGGCTCGCCTTTTCTTCTCAAAGAAGTAGCCTGCTACCAGGCCTAAGATAAGACCTCCAAGGTGAGCTTGCCAGGCTATTCCTCGGAAGAGGAAGGAAATTATAAGAAAGAGTGCCATAGCCGCCCAAAGGGGAACCGGAACTGGGATAAAGAATATAAAAACGGGTATTTTGGGAGCCATTATTGCCAGTGCTCCACCAAGGGCGAAGATAGCCCCTGAAGCTCCTATTCCTATTGAGAAAGGGGATGCCAGAAGGATGAAGAGGATGTTTCCAGCTATGCCTCCGAGGAAATACGTTATTAGAAACTTTCTTTCCCCGACTAGCCTGAACAAGAAACTCCCCAGGAAATACAGGCTTATCATGTTGAATAGGACATGGCCGAAGCCTCCGTGGATGAAGAGATTGGTTATAATGGTCCAGGGCTGGTGCAGAAAATTTGCCGGTGCTAAGCCTAGAAGGTAGATTGCATCTGGCCTCACTAGAGTGACTATGAAGATTAAGACATTTGCGATTATTAAGAACCAGATGGCATTCAGGTTGTGTGTGCTATAGTTTCTCATTGGGTCAATTATAGATTAAGGCCATCTAGCAATTCAATGTGTTGTACTCGTTCATATGATTATTGACACCTCCCTTATTGTCATTACAAAGCAATCTATTTTGATTCTCCCTCCCCTGGCGGGAGGGAGATAAAGGGAGGGGGGATTCATCCTCACCTATCCTCTCTTGTAAGGAAGAAAAAATCATTACATGAGAGGAATTCCCGCAAAGGTTGCC
>PCSL01000038.1:0-1425 GCA_002772325.1 Chloroflexi bacterium CG23_combo_of_CG06-09_8_20_14_all_45_10 | reverse complement strand
GGCATAAGAACTACCTAGGTATCACCCATCTAGCTGAACTAGGTCAGTTATTCCGCATCCTAAGCGCTTCTCAGATGGCTGGATTACGTGGATGGTCATAATTGCTTATATTAAAATCTCAGCCTTGATTATGCTGGGGTCTACACTATTTAGTGTGAAAAGGGGTAATTGAAAGCACCCGCTGACCTCTGTAGCCTAAGGGTTGAAAAATCTAAGGCGAAAGGAGGTCTAACGGATGCAGGACGATTGTATCGCAGTGGCGTTAGGATTGCCACAACTTAAGATCCTGGGGCAAAAGGAAATGGAGAACCATTTTGAGGTCACAGTAATCTATCGACGGGAGCAAGCCAGGTGCCCGCGGTGCGGTAAGATAACCAACAAAGAGCATGATAGGAGGCCACAGTATAAGCAAGACAGGCGACTGAGGGACAAGGTGGTATTCCTCACTTTGATAAAGAGACGATTTCGATGCCTTTTTTGTGGCAAGGTATTCACAGAGTCGGATGAGGTCTTTGGCACAAGAAGACGTTCCAGTTATCGGTTCAGGGAGTATTTGGGGCAGGAAGCACTTCATCAGACAGTGAGAAGGACAGCACAGAAAGAGATGGTTGGAGAAGGACTGGTGAGGAGATGTGTTGCTGAAGAGATAGGAAAGAGGCTTGAAGCAAAGGGGGCGAGAGAAACACCGGAGTTCATAGGTCTGGATGAGTTCTCAGTGAGGGGACGACGTCTATATCACACAGCCATCTGTAATCTAGTGGAGGGGGAAGTAATGGAGGTGGTGGAAGGGCAGGGGCAACAGAAGGTAGAAGAATACCTGGATAAACTTACTGAGCCTGAGAAGGTTAAGGCAGTGGCGATGGATATGCATGAGCCCTTCCGACAGGCAGTCCAGATGTGCTTGCCCCAGGCAAAGGTAGTGGCAGATAAGTTTCACCTTATCAGACATATCAATGGCGCTCTGGACAAGGTGAGGAGCAGGCTCCAGGGAGGGAGCAGAAAGGGGAAAAGGAAAGACCTCTTCAAGAGCAGATATACCCTGCTCAAGGGAGCTGAGAGGCTTGTTGATTGGGAGAGGGCAAGGCTAAACCAACTATTCTACCGCTACCCTGAGTTAAAGAAGGCGTGGATATTCAAAGAGAGTTTCAGAACGTGGTATAAGGAAACAGATAGGAGCAGGGCTGAGGAAATGCTGGGGCTATTGGAGGAAAAAATAGCGAGCGACTCCATATATGAGTTTAAGGGACTTCTCCATACGTTTGCTAATTGGAGAGAAGAGATACTGAACTACTTTGATTGCCGCATAACTAATGGCTTTGTGGAGGGAAAGAATAACCGCATTAAGACGATAAAGAGGATGGCTTATGGCTACCGTAACATGGATAACTTCCGAATGAGAATATTGGCAACTAACCCAGGCTGCAA
>PCSL01000091.1:4934-5076 GCA_002772325.1 Chloroflexi bacterium CG23_combo_of_CG06-09_8_20_14_all_45_10 | reverse complement strand
CTTGTGGCGTCTTTGGTGACCGTTTCGCCGATATTGCCAAGCAATATGGGGCTAATGTAAAGTGCCTCAATTTTGAATGGGGAAAACCAGCCGACCCCGAAGCAATAGGCAAGGCTTTAAGAGCAGAAAGTGATATTAAAGC
>PCSL01000091.1:1364-4891 GCA_002772325.1 Chloroflexi bacterium CG23_combo_of_CG06-09_8_20_14_all_45_10 | reverse complement strand
GACCTTGGTAAAATAAGCTCTGTAGTCAAGGAATTTGACAAACTTCTTTTGGTGGATGCTGTCTCAAGCCTTAGCTGCATTGACTTACCTACAGATGAGTGGCATTGCGATGTTGTTATCACTTGTTCTCAAAAAGGATGGATGGCTCCCCCAGGACTATCCATGATTAGTGTAAGCGAAAAAGGTTGGCAAGCCCATGCCACCGCTAAAATGCCACGCTATTACTGGGATTTTAGCAAAGCTAGAGATTACTTACAAAAGGGGCAAACGCCATGGACTCCAGCTATTTCCATTTGTTATGCTCTAAACGCCAACCTAGATTTAATGCTAAGCGAGGGATTGCCTAACATATTCGCCCGGCATGCTAGAGTAGCCCAGATGACCAGAAAGGGGGTAAGGTCATTGGGATTGTCTCTTTTCCCACCAGAGAGTCATGCCTCCAATACCGTAACAGCGGTGAGAGCCTATGATAAGCTTGATGTGCCTAAATTAATTCAGGTTCTCCAGGATGAATATGACGTGGTTATTGCTGGGGGGCAAAAAAAACTATCAGGCAAAATCTTTCGCATTGGTCATCTTGGCTTGGTTGAAGAGAACGACATTAAAACAGTATTAGAGGCATTAGCCAAGGCTTTGCCAAAAGCAAAGCAACAGTAAATAAAAGATTAAAATGCAAAATGGAAAAATACAAAGCAAAAATTAAAACTTTTGATTTTTGACCTTTGATGTTTAATTTTCTTATGAAGATTTTAGTTGCTGACCCAATCGCTGAAGAAGGACTAGAAATCCTTCGCAATTATGCTCAAGTTGACATCAAACTCAAATTGAAGCCTGAAGAGCTTAAAGCTATAATTGGCAATTACGACGCTCTAATTGTGCGCAGTCAAACTCAAGTACCCGCCGAAATTATTGAAGCTGGGGAGAAACTTAAGGTAATTGGCCGAGCGGGAGTGGGCGTAGATAATATTGACGTTGCTGCTGCTACTAAAAAAGGCATAGTGGTAGTTAACGCTCCTACTGCCAACACTGTTTCCGCCGCTGAATATACTATTGCTCTTATGCTCGCCCTGTCACGTAATATACCTAAAGCTAATAGTCAACTTAAATCAGGCAGATGGCAAAGAAAAGAACTAGTAGGCACTGAACTTAGAAATAAAACTTTGGGCATAATCGGTTTAGGTAACGTAGGCTCAGAGGTAGCTAAACGGGCTCAAGCATTTGAAATGTGTGTTATCGCACATGATCCCTTTGTCTCTACAAATTATGCCCGCAAACTCAAAGTGGACTTAGTTCCCCTCGACCAACTTCTGGAACAATCTGATTTTATCACCCTTCATGTGCCACTAACAGCAACTACCAAGGGGTTAATAGGTGCTGAAGAACTAGCGAAGGTAAAACCAACAGCTCGGATTATTAATTGCGCGCGAGGTGGGTTGGTTGACGAAGAGGCACTAGTTAAAGCAATTGAAGATGAGAAAATAGCCGGCGCTGCTTTCGACGTTTTCAGCACCGAGCCAGTAACCGACAGCTCTCGGTTTAAGAGTGACAAAATAGTTGTTACTCCCCATCTTGGTGCCTCCACAATCGAAGCTCAGGCTAATGTCGCCAAAGACATCGCTGAGCAAGTTTTGACAGTGCTTCGAGGAGAGCACCCTCGGTATGCTGTCAATACCCCATAGGTGTTTTAAATGCCCAATAAATTGGGCAACTACACTTTATCCCCTAAGGAGCCACATTTAATAACTGCTTTAATCCATTCCGCCATGACTTTCCTATCTCAGCCAAAGGTAAATCTATATAACCTTTCACTAATAGGCGCTTACCGCCGACCATCCCCAACAAAGTTAACGGCACATGCCACTTAGTAGCTATCCGGTCTAACTTTGCCACCGAACCAGGTACTACCGATATCACAACACGCGATTGAAGCTCACCAAAGAAAACAGAATCCAGCCTTTCCATCACCTTCCAGCTTCCCCCCTTAAAGCCAATGCCATCAACAAGGCAACTTTCCGCAATAGCTACTGCCAATCCACCCTCAGAGCAATCATGAGCTGATTTGACAAATCCACACCCTATGGCTTCTAGCAGTAGCCTCTGCACCCTCCTCTCCAAATCTAAATCAATGGAAGGTTTCCCTCTCACCAAGCCATGCACCAATTCCAGATATTCACTGCCCCCAAGACCGTCTTTACCCTCACCCTGACCCTCTCCCGTTAAGGGAGAGGGGGTGCCGAGTAGAAATACCAAATCACCTTCATCTTTAAAAGACATAGTGCAATGTCTATTTATGTCGGTGAGCAACCCCACCATACCCACTATCGGGGTAGGATAGATAGCTTGACCTTTGGTCTCGTTGTAAAGGCTAACATTGCCGCTAATAACTGGAATTCGCAGCTCACGACATGCCCGTGCTATGCCCTTGATACAATTTTTCAGTTGATAATAGACATCACCCTTTTCTGGATCACCAAAATTAAGGCAATCGGTGATAGCTAAAGGTTCAGCACCACTGCAAACTAAATTTCGAGCCGCCTCAGCTACAGCAATCACACCACCCAAATAAGGGTCAAGATAGCAATACCGTCCATTACCATCAGTAGTCAAGGAAATACCTTTCTTAGTGCCCTTGATGCGCAAAACAGCGGCATCGCTGCCGGGAGGAACCACAGTATTACCCATTGCTTGATGGTCATATTGGCGATAAACACACTCCTTGCTGGCAATATTAGGCGAAGCCAGTAAACGAAGCAGGGTGGAATTGCATTGCCTCGGCTTAAGATCAGGGACAGTGCTCATGTCGAAAGATTGTAGTCCCTCGAGCCATTTTGGCTTTTTGCTTCGCAGCCGATACAAAGGTGGAGATACCAACAAATTCACCGGGACTTTAGCGACGATCTCCTCTCCTTCCCTAACTACGGCAAGCCCGTTATCGGTAACCTGACCAATGATATTGGAGCATAGTCCCCAGCGATCGAACAAGGCCTTTACCTTACCTTCACAGCCCTTTCTGCTTATTACCAACATTCTCTCTTGTGATTCTGAAAGCATTACTTCATAAGGGGTCATGTTCTTCTCGCGATGAGGCACTTTAAGCACATCTATTTCCACCCCACCTCCACCCCTAGCTGCAGACTCTACAGTAGCAGCAGTCAATCCAGCAGCCCCCAGGTCCTGCATACCTACAACCCAATCAGTCTGCGCTAATTCAAGGCACGCTTCAATGAGCAGTTTCTCCAGAGAGGGATTGCCTACCGGAACCGTTGGCCTCGCCTCCTGTTCACTCTCAAAAGCTCGCGATGCTAGCCCAGAAGCGCCGTGAATCCCGTCACGACCAGTGTCAGCTCCCACTAGCATTAACAGGTTACCTTCACCACTGGCCTTGGCTTTAACTAGTCTATCTTTCTCACAAATGCCCAAGCACAAGCCATTAACTAACGGATTGCCAGTGTACCCTTCAGCAAAAAATACCTCACCTCCTACACTAGGTATTCCCAGACAATTACCATAGCTGGCAATACCACCGA
>PCSL01000091.1:0-1349 GCA_002772325.1 Chloroflexi bacterium CG23_combo_of_CG06-09_8_20_14_all_45_10 | reverse complement strand
AGTAGCGATTACTGGATTCAGTTAAAGGACCAAAGCGAAGCGAGTTAAGCAAAGCTATAGGGCGAGCGCCCATAGTAAAGACATCCCTTACAACCCCGCCTACCGCTGTAGCTGCACCTTGATATGGGTCAATCGCTGAGGGGTGATTGTGGGACTCCATCTTCATCACCAACACCTGCCCATCACCAATGTCCACAGCCCCAGCATTTTCCTCCCCAGGACCGATTAAGACGCGCTTGCCCCGCGAAGGCAAAAACTTAAGCAAAGGTTTAGAATGTTTATAACCACAATGCTCGCTCCATAAAGAGCCGAACATCCCCAACTCTACCTCATTTGGCTCCCGCCCCAATTGCTGCACAATAAGGTTATATTCCTTTTCGCTTAAAGCAACTTTATCCAGAATTTCTTTAGAGATAGTCAATAATCGACTCCCAAATTAGATTGCCATCTATACTGCCAAGAGGCGGCTCGCAAGCTCGCTCAGGATAGGGCATCATGCCTAAAACATTGCCCTCTTTACTACAAATAAAAACAATGACGGTATTATTTTACCGCCACGCGCCATTTAATTGCTAGAGCCTAAAACCCTAAATATTGCTATAAATTCAGAGGTTAGCAAGCAACTCTGAAACTACATCGCTAACTTCTTTACCATCAGCTTTGCCCTTAAGCTCTGGCATAAGCTGAGACATAACTTTACCCTTATCACTTATCCCTTTAGCTCCAACTGCGCCAATTACTTGCTGTGCCACAATTACAACCTCTTCACGGCTCATCTGCTTGGGAAGATATCCCATAAGGATGGACAATTCTGCTTCTTCCTGAGCTACAAGATCGCTGCGATTCCCTCGCTTGAAAGCTTCAATGCTCTCCCGATGTCGCTTTACTTCCTTACCAATAACATCAAGAGTCTTATTATCATCAAGAGGGGCCCGTTGAGCAATTTCAGCCTTCTTTATCTCAGATAAGAGCAACCTCAATATAGAAACCCGGGCTCCATCATGTTGCTTTAGCGCTTCTTTGAGGTCTTCCCTTATCTTTTTCTCGCACTTCACCTTGGCTACCTAGAACTCTTTTGCCTCTTTAGCGCTTCTTTTTTCTTGCGCTCCTCGCTAGGTTTCTCATAAAACCTGCGACGGCGAACCTCAACTAAAATATTGTCGTGCTGCACCTGCCTGTTAAACCTACGCAGCAAACTTTCAAAACTCTCACCTGAACCAAGTTTTACATCAGCCATATTACAGTATATCCGCCTCCATGCAAAACACTATATTTTATCCATCACAGCTTAACTATGTCAAGCATTCTTAGGCGAGATGTTGATGTTCTATGATTTTGTCACCATCTAA
>PCSL01000024.1 GCA_002772325.1 Chloroflexi bacterium CG23_combo_of_CG06-09_8_20_14_all_45_10 | reverse complement strand
GTGCGGCATTTCTTTAGCTCGTTGGAGAAAAGCTCGATGGTCTGAGGCCCGATATCGACAATGTAGCTATCAGGCAGTATATCAGTTGTGGGCACCACTTTAGTTGAAGCTTCAGCTTTAATCTCTTTGGCTACAACCACATCAACTGGCAGCAAGAATGTCACCTTCCATTCTTCGGCTTCCTTAAGCAAGTCTTTAGCCAAGTTCAATTTATCCTTTTCCACTAAAGAGTGTCCTACTTCATATCCCTGGGTCCTCAAGAAAGTAGCCACCATGCCACCACCAATAAGCAAGATATCGAGCTTCTTTAGCATATTTTGCACCAAGCCTATTTTGTCGCTCACCTTAGCGCCACCTACCACACAGGCAAAGGGATGCACTGGAGCACTCAGAAGGTTACCCATAATTTCTAATTCTGTTTCCATCAGGAAGCCGGCCACCGCTGGCAAGTATTTGGCTACACCCACAGTAGAGGCATGAGCCCTATGTGCCGTGCCAAAGGCATCGTTAACGTAAATGTCAGCTAAACGGGCTAATTCTTGGGCAAAATGAGGGTCATTTGCCTCTTCCTCGGGGTGAAAGCGCACATTTTCCAGAAACAGAATATCGCCTTCTTTAAGTACCTTTACCTTATTTTCTACCTCTCGGCCCACGCAATCAGGTACTATGCTGACAGGTAAACCTATAAGCTGTGACAAACGCTTTGCTACTGGCATCATTCGTAATTCCTCAACTACTCTGCCTTTGGGACGTCCCAGATGAGAGCAAAGAATTACCTTGGCTTTATGCTCAACAAGATAATTAATGGTGGGCAATGAGGCTCGGATGCGGCTATCATCACTAATGGCGCCGGTATTTACATCCAACGGAATGTTGAAATCAACTCTAACTAGCACCCTTTTCCCTTCAACATCTATATCCTTGACAGTCTTTTTCTGCATTTTCCCCTCCTAGTAGTCACACTCCATTAAAAAACGTGCTGCCTCGCTTAATGGAACTCGCCTGGATGGATCAAGACCAGTAGCTTCAAGCTTTGTCAAAGCTTGGTGATAATATTGTTGCTCCAAATCCTGGGCATAACCTCTGGCACCTGAACGATTGAGTATTTCTACCACTTCAGTTACACTCTCCCCCTCAATAGATTCCTGAGAGTAAAGTTTCTCAAGCCTCTGCTTATCTTTGCCCCTGCTGTTTTCCAACCCGTAAACCACCGGCAAAGTTTTCTTTTTCTGTGAAATATCACTCTTCACAGATTTGCCAATTTTTTCCTCTGCTCCCCAAATGCCCAGTATGTCATCATGAATTTGATAAGCCAGGCCCAAGCTTTTGCCAAACTCGTGAAGACAGCTCACTATCCCCTCATCCTCTGTAACAAGGCATGCTCCGATAGAGGTTGATGCCGCCATTAATGCCGCTGTTTTCTTCGTTATCATTCTAAGGTAATCTTCAGTGGTAACATCGCCACGAGCCTCATAGGCAATATCTAGATATTGGCCTTCACAAAGCTCCAGGCAAGCTTCGCCTAGCACTTGGATTGCTCGCATAACTTTTGTCTCGGCTATCCCCTTCTCTCTCAATTTAAGCAAAGCTAAATAAGCTAAGGCAAACATGGAATCGCCAGCATTTATAGCTTGCGGCTGCCCCCATAATTTCCATACAGTTGGGCGATGGTGGCGCTCACAGCTAGCATCTTCAATATCATCGTGGATTAAAGAGAAGTTATGAATGAGCTCTAAGGATGCCGCGGCAGGCAATATCTGTGACGTATTTCCACCTACTGCTTGACAGCTAAGAAGACAAAGAACAGGGCGAGTAAATTTACCAGACCTCTTACCACGGGCATGACGTGGTGCATCCTGCCAACCCAGGTGGTATCGCAACATATCATAAAGGGCTGAAGGTTTACTACCAATAATTCTCTTTAACTCAGCCTCTACTTCCCTTCGGTAGGAGGCATAACTTTCAGGCAAGATTTCATTTGTGCTTATCAAGACCGCCTTTATATTAATGACCCAAGGGGCAAATTGTCAATAAAGCTAATTTAGAGCCTGTTTGTTTTGTCACCCTGAGCCGAAGCTCCGAGCGAAGTGAGGAGGCGGCGAAGGGTCTAGATTCTTCGCGGAGCCTGTCCTGAGGAGTGTGAGAT
Source organism: Chloroflexi bacterium CG23_combo_of_CG06-09_8_20_14_all_45_10 (assembly GCA_002772325.1). GTDB lineage: Bacteria > Chloroflexota > Dehalococcoidia > GIF9 > AB-539-J10 > 20-14-all-45-10. Next base: position 14,694 of record PCSL01000024.1, on the reverse strand, counting down.
TCTTTGCAGAGTTTACCCTGAGCGAGATTCTTCGGTCGCTTTGCTCCCTCAGAATGACAGGAAGCGAAGGGCGCAGAATGACAATTTGGAGTTGCTAGACACTCTGCTAGTTAAAGCCTTGAAAAAGCCTCCTTATTGTAATATAATTAGCACTCTGAATGTTAGAGTGCTAATTATTGGAGGTAATTAGATGAATTGTGCTGTTTGCGGAAGTCCACTGCTTTTTGATAGGGTCGTTTTCCATTGCTCCTGTGGAGTTTTTGTGCATGCCTATTGCTGGGATAAGCATGTGTTGCAAGCTCATAAGCCAGCCTTCGAGGTAGGCACCGTTGATTTGAACGGTGAGTTTAAAGTAAAAGAAAGCAAGGTAGAAGAGGCAGCCTCAGATAAAAAAGTAACACAGTCTATTAGAATAAGGGAGGAATAAAAATGCCTACTTATCAATACCAATGCCAGAACTGCAACCGATGCTTTGAGCTCAGGCAGAGCTTTAATGATAAACCAATAGCTGTTTGCCCTGTATGCCGTGGAGTTGTCCATCGCCTTTTTTCTCCCGTACCTATCTTGTTTAAGGGGCCAGGGTTTTATGTTACAGATTCCAAGGAAGAGAGCAAAGAAAGGCTTGATGCTAAAGGGCCAAGGAAAAAAGAGTTGGACAAAGGGGGCGGGAAGTCATAAAATGCCCTGTTTGTGGCCGGGAAGCTAGAACCCATATTTACCACTGTGCTAAATGCGGTGTTTATGTGCATGAAAAGTGCTGGCGAAAACATATTGCTCAAGCTCACAGGAAATAAGAAATTCTAAATTCCAAGCTCTAAATCCTAAACAAATTCAAAATCCCAAATTCGAATACCAAAACTCAGCTTTGAATCCTTCACTTCGTTCGAGGACAAGTTTTTGTCATTAGTGCTTCAATATTGTTTAGCATTTGGGATTTCGTGCTTAGGATTTTCCCCTATGTAGTTGCCTTGGGTAATCAGGCAAAATAGCCCAATAAATTGGGCAACTGTGATAGCTCACTCTAGGCAACCGAGGCTGTTTAATTTTGCCTCATTCACTTTTAATAATCCTCACCTCCGGGATTTTCGTAGTGCGACCCTTTAGGGTCGTGCACGAGGCTACCCCGTGTAGTAATCTTCGCTACTACACAGGGCTAAAGCCTCGCACTACATTTCTAAAGAGTCTTGACATTGGGCAATCTGACCTATTGACTAGTTAAAAGGTACCATTTATAATTTCATAATAGAATATAGAGAGCCCGCTACTTATAGCGGGCGAATTGAGCATAGGAGAAGGTGATACTGGGGACTGGCGGCGATGTCGGAAGGAGGTGGTGCTATGTAAAAAGAATGTATGCTGGGGAAGGGTGGGGAGTGCATTAAATTTTAAGAAAGGAGGTAATTAAAAGTGGCGGAAAGACGTAGAGGTGGTTATTTTGGTTTTCCCCTGATATATAAGATACTGATAGGGCTAGTTATCGGGATTATTGTGGGGATAGCTGTTGGACCTGCTATAACGGCGGTAAAACCACTGGGGGATTTCTTTATCAGATTACTTCAGATGATTGTGATGCCGGTAGTCTTTTTCTCTCTTGTAGTGGGTGCAGCCAGCATATCACCAGTGCGTGGAGTGAGAGCGGGTGGCAAGACTATAGGTTTTTACATAGTAACTACAGTTATTGCTATTGCTATAGGTTTAGCTCTGGCAAACTTATTCAAACCGGGACTGGGCATGGCACTTGTGGGAGAAGGGGTGGCAAAGGAGGTAACAGCACCAGCAATGAAGGATGTCTTTCTTGGGCTAATACCAACGAATCCATTTGCGGCTTTAGCAACGGGTGCCGTATTACCTACAATAGTATTCGCCATACTGCTGGGAACAGCACTGTCTTATATCAAAGGGCTTAAAGTTCCCAGAATCACTGAAGCTAGTGAGAATGTGCTGAGAGTTTTTGACGGCTTAGCTGAAGCAATGTACAAGATGGTCAGGTGGATACTAGAGGTCGCTCCTTATGGTGTATTTGCCTTGATAGCGGTAGTTGTTGGTACGCAAGGGACAAAGGTTTTTGGTCCTCTGGCTGTTGTCACCGGGGCGGTATATTTAGGCCTCATTATCCACTATCTGGTAGTCTATGGAGGAGCGTTAAGAATATGGGGGCTTAATCCTGTCAGACTTTGGTCAGGAGCTAGAGATGCTTCGATTACAGCTTTTGTCACCAGAAGCAGCAGTGGAACTTTACCAGTTACAATGCGCGTTGCTGAGGAAAATCTGGGGATTGATAGGGGTCTATACTCATTTACGTTGCCGCTTGGTGCCACCGTAAATATGGATGGCACCGCTCTGTATCAGGCTGTTTGTGCCCTGTTTGTAGCTAATGCCATAGGAATGCCTTTAACAATAGGGGCACAGATGATAGTTATGCTTACGGCAGTCTTAGCCTCTATAGGAACGGCTGGAGTCCCCGGGGCTGGGGCAATAATGCTGCTCATGGTTCTTCAATCAGTTGGGTTACCTGTTGAAGCAGGGTCAGCTGTAGCTATAGCTTATGGTATGATACTGGGCATTGACGCTATACTGGATATGGGTAGGACTAGCCTGAACGTTACTGGTGACCTGGTCTGCACTTCTATAGTGGCGAAAACCGAGAATATGCTGAATTTAGACTTTTGGCGTGGGAAGGCAAAAGCTAAGGCGTAACAATTGTTACCTTTTAAGGTGGTATGCTGGAATTGTGGAAAGGAGGCCCGCAGGGATGAATGGCGGTGGCAGGATGACTGTGGGGGCGCCTTTGATATTATCCTTGATTTGCAAAGCAGGAAATTTACAGAATTAATAGATGCAAAAGAGGAAAATATCAGGAGATATGCCCAATTTCTCCCCGTGGAAGGCCTCCTTTCCGTGCACCAAGGCTGGACACCGATAGTCAAGAAAAAAATAAGCGGAGTCGAGGTTAACTTCAAACTTGAGTATCTGAGCCTGGGAGGCTCTTTCAAGGATAGAGGGGCTTACGTTAGCGTAGCAAAAGCTAAGGAGTTGGGTGCAACAGGAATAATTGTAGATTCCTCTGGTAATGCTGGAATAAGTTTCTCTCTCATGGCGCTCCTTTCCGGAATAGCCATTGATGTGTTTGTCCCGAAACACGCTCCGGAAGGGAAGAAAAATTTGCTCAGACTTTTACAAGCCAATGTTCATGAAATTGATGGAGACAGGATGGAGGTTAATCGGGAAGCGATAAAAGCTGAAAGAGAAGGGTTGGTTTATGTTGGACATTGGTGGAATCCCTATTTTATAGAGGGCGAGAAAACTATGGCTTACGAAGCTTATGAGCAGATAGGTGGTGTTGACTATGTAGTAGTTCCTGTGGGAAGCGGTACCATCTTACTTGGTTTATATAAAGGGTATCAAGAATTAGTAGAACTCCAAGCTTTGAATAAAGTGCCAGAGATTATCGCCGTTCAGGCTTGTGGCTACTCGGAGATATGTAAAGAGCTTGGTGCCCGAAAAGAGTGTGTAACTAAATCGAAGCTTGCTGACGGTATAGCTATAACCAATCCTCCAAGAAGAGAACAAATAGTAGAGGCGGTAAAAAGGACGAATGGACATGGTATTATAGTTGATGATGAGGAAATAAAGGAGCCCTTGGTGGAATTGAGAAAACTTGGCTTTATTGTTGAGCCTACCAGTGCCACGGCTTATGCCGCCTTAGAGCAATCCATAAAAGAAGGTTTCATCAAACCCAAAAGCAAAGTTCTGTTACCCTTAACAGGTTCTGGGCTGAAATTGGTGGATGAACTTATAGAAATAAAAGAGTGTTTAAAAATGTAGTTGCCCAATTTATTGGGCGACTGTGCCTGATAAATCAGGCAACTACAGGAGGGTAAATCCTAAGCACTATAGAAAATTAAAAATCAAAGGGCAAAAGTAAAAATGCAAAAATACAGAGCAAAGGTAAAAACACTTTTAAGTTTTGACTTTTGAATTGTAATTTTAATTTTTTATCTTTGATTTTTGATATTTGTTAGAATTTGTTTAGAGTTTAGAAATTAGGATTTAGAATTTAAGGTTGTTGAGATGGCTGAAATTGAACGGGGAATCAAAATTAAACGGCCTTAAAATAAGTTAGAGAGGTGAGTTGAGATGACACCAACCATAAGTAAGGTAGGAAAGGAGATAAAGCCCTCGGAAACTCTTCGCTTAATGGAGGAGGTAAGCTCTGTAGAAAAAGAGTATGGTTTTAAAATTATAGATCTTACCTCTGGACAGCCAGATAGAGGTCCCACTGAAGATGTTTTGGCAGCTCTTCACGAGGGAGGTAAGCTCAGCAGATATGGACCGGTGCAAGGTGACCCTGAGTTAAGGGAAATATTGTCAGGAGTAATAGCTAAAGAGATTGGCGTGAGGTATGGCCCTCAAGATATAGCAATTACCGTTGGTGCAAAGGGTGGCCTAGACATATTAATGAGGGTTTTACTTGAACCAGGAGAGAATGTGGGGATTATGACCCCGTTCTGGGTTACCTACCCCGAATCTGTGAAAATGGCATATGGCATTCCTTGTTTTCTGGGGTCGGACGGAGGTCTGAGACCGGAACCGGAGAAATTACGGAGAGAAATAGAAGCTAAGAACATAAAGGTGTTGCTCTATAGCTCACCGTGTAATCCTTCGGGTGTTGTTTATACCAGGGATGAGCTAGAGGAAATAGCCAAGATTGTGAAAGAAAAAGATATATGGGTCATATCTGATGAGATTTATAATCAATTTCTTTTTGACGGTAAAAGGCACGAGAGCATATTGTCAATCGAAGATATGAGAAGCAATGCCATATTGGTTGATGGCCCGTCTAAAAGATTTGGTGTTCCTGGTTGGAGATTGGGATATGTTGCTGGCCCCAGTGAAGTTATCAAAGTATTAACAAAATTACAGGGGCATGTCAATTCCGGAGCTTCTAGGCCAAATCAATATGCTATGCGTGTCGCCTACACCAGCCAAAAGGCTAAGGAAGCTACTGACGACATGAGACAAAGATATGAAAGGAATAGAAATATTTTTGTCAAGGGCTTGAATGAGATTGATGGCATTAGTTGCCTTAAGCCAGAAGGGGCATTTTACGCCTTTCCTGGCATCGATAATTTCTTTGGCTCCAAATATGAATTTGTCGGTAAGGAATTCCCGATAGGAAGTTCGGCAGATTTTCGCAATTTTTTGTTAAGAAAGGCACAAGTAGCTGGAGTTGAAGGTGCTCCATTTGGGATGGATAGCCATATTAGATTTTCCCTAGCAACCGGGGAAGAAAATATTGTAAATGCACTAAATTATATTAACCATGCGATGAAGGAGTTACACTTATAGTTTTTGCAGTCAGTAAAATTCCCGGTTTTGCCAACCAGAAGATAAAAAGAGCTGTCTCTTTAGTTGTTTCCGCGTTCCAAGAGATTTATGGTGCATCAAATTTTGCTAACTATATATGAGGCAATTTGCCATCTTTATTAATCACTCTCTATTATGTTACACTTAATCTAGATGTCCCTGTAGCTCAGCTGGATAGAGCGGCTGCCTTCTAAGCAGCGGGTCGTGGGTTCGAATCCCTCCAGGGACGCGGCAGGTTTGAAAGGGGTTAGAAGGATAATGGAAAATCCGTCAGTAAAAGAACTTCTGGAAGCGGGGGCTCACTTTGGTCATCCTACTAGCTATTGGCACCCTAAGATGAGAAAATATATCTTTACCCAGCGCAACGGAATACATATCATTGATTTAGAAAAGACAGTTACCATGTTAGACGAGGCATGTGCCTTTGCCCGAGACCTGGCAGCCAGCGGGCAAACTATCCTCTTTGTCGGCACTAAGAAACAAGCCCAGCAAGTGATAGAGGAAGAAGCTAAAAGATGTGGTATGCATTATGTCAATCAAAGGTGGCTTGGAGGAATGCTAACTAATTTTGCCACTATACAAGCTCGGATTGATTATCTGGTTTCTTTGGAAGATAAGGGGGAGAAAGGCGAGTTCGATCACTTATCTAAGAAAGAAAGGGTGAAATTAGAAAAGGAAATCTTGAGGTTAAATGAACAAATGGGTGGTTTTAAGGAAATGACTGCTCTCCCTGGAGCTCTTTACATCGCTGACCCTATTAAGGACAAAATTGCCTTTGCTGAGGCCAAAAGACTGGATATCCCTGTAATAGCCATCGCGGATACTAATTGTAATCCCGATGGTATTGATTACCCTATTCCGGCTAACGATGATGCTATCAAAGCAATTAAACTGATCTGTGCCAGAATAGCTGATGCCATAATTGAAGGCAAAGGAAGGCAAACTTCTGAAGAAGTAAAGGCTGCTGGGTTACCATCCGCCGAGACAGAAGAGCCCATCGAAATTTTAGGTTCTTACACCTTTAATCCGGAGGAGGATTAACCCTAGGTTATTTGAATGAAGGTATCAGCCAAGGCTATTAAAGAAGTAAGAGACAGAACTGAAGCTGGTATACTTGAGTGTAAGGATGCTTTGCTAGAGGCAGGTGGAGATATAGGAAAGGCAATCAAAGTTTTGAAATGTCGTGGGCATGCAATTGCGAAAAAAAAGGCGGAGCGTATTGCCAACGAAGGAGTAATTGAAGCTTACGTCCATCATGCTGGGCGGATAGGAGCATTAGTAGAGTTAAACTGTGAAACGGATTTTGTGGCTCGCACGGATGAATTTAGACAGCTTGCTCACGACTTAGCCATGCAAATAGCTGCTACATCTCCTCAGTTTATCACCGCAGCAGAAATCCCGACCGAGGCGGAGTTAGAGCCTCAAGAAGCTTGCCTCCTCCTCCAGCCCTTTATCAAAGAGCCCGATAAGACTGTGGAGGAAATTATCGCCGAAACAATAGCTAAAGTAGGCGAGAATATAAAGGTGCGCCGGTTTGCTAGATTTGAACTCGGCTGTTAGCTATTGGCATTCTTGTCTTTACTGATAACCGATCATGGTAGAAGAAATACTTATCGAACTGAACTCAAAAATGCAAAAGGCTGTTGATGGCTTAGCCCGCGAGTTGGCTACTATCCGTACTGGACGAGCCACCCCAACTCTAGTTGAGAATATTATGGTTGATTATCATGGCGCACTTATTCCCACCTACCAGATTGCCACTATATCTGTGCCTGAGGCTAATTTAATTGTTATTCAACCTTGGGATCGTACCTCATTACGTAATATCGAGAAAGCTATTCTTAAAGCCGATATCGGCCTTAATCCTCTAAATGACAGCAATATAATTCGGGTGGTCATTCCTCCCCTCAGTGAGGAACGGCGCATAAAGCTAGCCAAATCGGTGTCTAAAAGAGTAGAGGAACGGCGAGTGGTATTACGCAATATAAGGCGAGAGAGCATCGCAAAATTAAGACAAATGGAGAAAAATAAGGAAATATCACAAGACGAGCTTGAAAATTCTATTAAACAAGTCGACAAGATTAGCGAGAGCTTTATAGACAAGGCAAACGAAATAGGTCAGAAAAAAGAAAAGGAGATAAGGGAAGAATAATCTACAGCGGCATGAAAGCTGATAAAATTGACCTATGCTTAAGCAAAGGATTTTCACTGCTGCTGTAGGTATACCTCTCATCATTCTCGCTGTTTGGTTTGGCGATCCTTGGTTTAGCCTTCTTATCGCTGCCGTGGTATTGCTCGGCACCTTTGAGTTTTATCACATGTCTACCAACCTCAATAAGAGGTACCCCCTAACTTATTTTGGCTCGTCATGGGCACTGGTGCTCGCCCTGAGCCCTCACTATATAAATATATTACCCATAGTCATAACAGCTGCTGTGGCGATTTCTCTAGTCTGGCTGTTACGACTCTCACCTCAGAAGAAAGCATTCTATGATTGGGCTTGGCTAGTAGCTGGTGTTTTTTATGTAGGATGGATGCTCAGCTACTGGGTCAATTTGCGCATTTTAGAAGATGGGAAAGGTTGGGTTTACTTAGCTATATTCACCACATTTGCCAATGATACAGGCGCCTTTTTTGTCGGGAGAGCATGGGGTAAACATAAGCTAGCCTCTGCTATAAGCCCAGGTAAAACTTGGGAAGGAGCCCTAGGGGGTTTATTAAGCGCTATTATGGGCGCTATCATAGTATTCCTGATTCTTAACCTTCTTTCTCCTTTGCCCTTGGGATACTGGCAAGTCATACTCCTTGGCTGTCTTATTAGCCTCTTCGCCCAACTTGGTGACCTGGTTGAATCTTTGCTCAAGCGCAACATGGGGGTGAAAGAATCAGGCAAGCTGTTGCCAGGGCATGGTGGTATTCTTGACCGCTTTGACAGCCTTATTTTTGTCGGGGCAATGGTATACTATTATGTAATATGGACAGTATAAAGAAAATAGCTATCTTAGGTTCAACGGGTTCCATAGGACAGCAAGCTCTGGGTGTGATATGTGCTCTTTCTGCTAGGTTTCGAGTGATAGGTTTAGCCGGGGGTAAAAATCTCAAGCTTCTGGAAAAGCAAATAGCCAAATTTCAACCTGAGATGTTTTATTCCTCAGTCGAGCCTGACTTTACCTATAGAGGGGAATTCTTATCCATGGAACAAATAGCCAGCCATCCAGACGTTGATCTGGTCATCATAGCCACCTCAGGCAAAGCAGGGCTGTATCCTACTTTAGCAGCTCTAAAGGCAGGCAAAACAGTAGCTTTAGCCAACAAGGAAGTATTGGTGATGGCAGGGGAAATTATCACCAATGTCATTGCGAACGAAGTGAAGCAATCTTATCAAGCTCAAATTCTACCTATTGATAGTGAGCTTAGTGCTATCTGGCAATGCTTGCAGGGGGAGGAAAATAAACCAAAAAGAATTTTTTTAACTGCTTCCGGGGGACCTTTTTACCACTATTCCCAGCCAGAATTAAGAAAAGTAACGGTAGAGCAAGCCCTTCATCACCCTACATGGAAAATGGGAAGCAAGATCACCATTGACTCAGCCACACTTATGAATAAAGGATTAGAGGCTATTGAAGCTCATTGGCTTTTCGCTATTCCTTTTGAGAGCATTGAGATATTAATTCATCCACAAAGTATCATTCACTCCATGGTAGAGTTTATGGACGGTTCAATAAAAGCGCAGCTCAGCTTTCCTGATATGAGGTTGCCTATCCAATATGCCCTTTGTTACCCTGAGAGGTTGCTCAATTCAGAGTTACCACGCCTCAACTGGAGCAAAATTAAATCTCTAAACTTCGAGCCAGTAGAGCAAAACAGATTTCCTTGTCTTAAATTGGCGCTGGACGCGGGTAAGCAAGGAGGAACTTATCCCGCAGTGCTTTGTGCTGCCGATGAAGTGGCCATAGGGCTTTTTCTTAACAAGCGTATAAGCTTTACTGATATAGCTAGAATAGTGCAAGAAACTTTGGAACAGCATCGGGGCATTGCTCAGCCATCCTTGGAAGAAATTCTAGTTGCCGATGCTTGGGCAAGGGAATATGTTGAGTGTCTTCCCCTTTGTCACCCTCACCTTATTCCTCTCCCTTCGAGGGAGAGGTTAGCTGAGGGAGGTCAGTGAGATAAGAGATGAACATTGCCATAGTTATTATTCTTTTTATTTTGACTCTGTTCGTTGTAATCTCCCTCCATGAATTGGGGCATTTCATCGCTGCCAGGCGTGCCGGAGTGAAGGTAGAAGAGTTTGGCTTAGGTTTTCCTCCGCGACTTTTTGGCATTAAGCGGGGGGAGACAGTGTATTCGGTTAATGCTATACCCGCGGGAGCTTTCGTCAAGAGTGCTGGAGAAAATGACCCCACAGTGCCTGGGAGCTTAGCGAGTAAAGGTTCGTGGAGCAGACTGGCAGTCTATGCTGCAGGCCCGGTAGCCAACATTTTTCTCGCTTTTATCTTGCTTAGTGCCTTCTTTACGCTACCTACAAGTGTGGTAGTTGGTAACGGGGTTATGGTGCACTCCATAGTAGAGGGCTCAGGGGCGGAAGTAGCGGGCATAGAACCTGGGGATATAATTCTGGAGGTAAATAGGCAGCCTGTTTATAAATGGGGAGATATACAAAATATGGTTAATTCAAGCAAAGAAGGTGAGGAAATAACCTTGCTTCTGCAAAGGGATGGGAGCCAGAGTGAAACCAGTTTGAAGCCGGAATTTGACCCGGCATTGGAGCGGCGAGTAATAGGTGTCCTGCTTTGCTGGAATATAGTGAATCAAGTGGGGAAAGGTTCACCAGCGGATGAGGCTGGTATTATGCCTGGGGACACCATTTTAAGCATTAATGGACAAGTTATATACAATGAGAAAAGTATGTCTGCCGCCCTAGCTTCTATTGCAGAGGGAGAGGGAATATGTCTAGCTTTACTTAGAGGACAGGAAGAAATCATTAAAGAGTTTGATTCTGCTCAACACATGACTGGTATTGATTTAGGCTGGGTGGATGGAGCTCGTATTGAGCAGAAGCGACTTCCTGTATGGAAGGCAGCCTACTTAGGAGGCTGGTATATTACCCATATGCCTGCGCTGATAGTAGCTTCCATTCCCTTAATCAGAGAAGATCCTGGCAAGGCATTAGTAGGGCCAATAGGTGCTGGTCAGTTAACTGTAGAAGCAGTGAGATCCTTCGGTTTCAGCAATATGTTATTTATGGCGGGCATCATTAGTTTGGGGATTGGTTTATTTAATTTCTTCCCTCTCCCTCCTTTAGATGGGGGAGGGATGCTAGTGGCGCTTATTGAGGGAGTCAGGCGTGGGAAGCGCCTCTCTCCTCGTGCTATGCGCTTAGCCTACACTATGGGCACTACTTTTTTAATCACACTCATGGTTCTGATAACCTTTAATGATATCCTGCGCCTAATCAAAGGCGGGAGCTTTGGATTATGACACGTCGAGTTTCCAGACCTATAAGAATTGGCAGAGTAACTGTTGGTGGCGATGCCCCAGTTGTGGTGCAATCGATGACCAAAACTGACACTCGTGATATTCCTGCCACCATAAACCAAATTAAGCAGCTAGAAGATTGTGGTTGCGAACTAGTGCGACTAGCAGTTCCAGATAAGGAAGCGGCTGAAAGCATTTCAGCGATAAAGAAAAGCGTCTCTTTACCCCTTGTTGCTGATATTCACTTTGACTACCGTTTGGCTTTAGCTGCTTTACAGGCTGGGATTGATGGGCTTCGCCTTAATCCCGGCAATATTCGCGATAAGAAGCAAATCGCCAAGGTAGTGGCTGAAGCTAAAGAAAGGGAAATACCCATCCGAGTCGGAGTGAATGCCGGTAGTTTACCAGCAGACTTTGAGCTTGATGCTCCGCTATCTGAGCGGATGGTTAACATGGCATTGCAACAAATAAAGCTTTTGGAGAGCCTAGACTTTAATTTAATTAAGGTTTCTCTTAAAGCCTTTGATGTGCCCACTACCATTCAGGCTTACCAGCTAATTGCCGACAAAATACCTTATCCGTTACACTTAGGTATCACTGAAGCGGGGCTTCCTCGAGTTGGAGCTATACGCAGTGCTGTCGGCATTGGCATACTTCTTCATCAGGGGATTGGCGATACTATCCGTGTTTCCCTTACTGCTCACCCATGTGAGGAGGTATTTGTCGCTTATGAAATTCTAAAAAGCCTTGGACTTCGTCAGCGAGGTCCGACCTTGGTAAGCTGTCCTTCTTGTGGTCGGGCTGAAGTTGATGTTGTTGCCCTTGCTGAAGCGGTGAGCAAACGCCTGGAAAAAATAAGTAAGCCTATCAAAGTGGCAGTCATGGGCTGTGTGGTCAATGGACCTGGCGAAGCTAGAGATGCTGATGTGGGCATTGCCTGCGGCAAGGGGAAAGGTGCTATATTTAGAAAGGGGAAGGTAGTAAGAACAGTGGGTGAGGAAAGCCTATTGGAAAGCTTAGTGGCGGAAATAAATTCCTTCTCCCTTAGGGGAGAGGGCTAGGGTGAGGGTGAAATAAAAATGCGTTACTCGAAACTTTTTGGCAAGACTTTGCGACAGGCGCCAGCAGAGGCCGAAAGCATAAGCCACCGGTTACTGCTCAGGGCGGGCATGATTGCCCAGATAGCTGCTGGCATCTATTCCTATTTGCCCTTAGGCTGGCGGGTGCTTAAGAATATAGAGCAGGTAATCAGAGAGGAAATGAATAAAGCTGGGGGTCAAGAGTTGATGCTGCCGGTTTTGCAACCGTTTGAGCTATGGCAGCAATCAGGTCGCTGTCTTTCTTTCGGCCAATCTCTATTTACCTTAACTGATAGAAAGGAGCATAAATTAGCCTTAGGGCCCACACATGAAGAGGTTATTACTGAGCTTGCTCATCACTGTGTGCAGAGCTACCGTGATCTCCCTTTACTGCTTTACCAAATACAGACTAAATTCCGTGATGAGCCTCGTCCCCGTGGCGGACTACTGCGAGTCCGCGAATTTATTATGAAAGACCTCTATAGCTTTGACGTTGATGAGGCTGGCCTGGATGAAAGCTATGAGAAAATGAGCCAGGCTTACAAGAATATCTATGCTCGCCTTGGACTACCAGCCTTGTTGATAGAGGCTGACAGTGGTGCCATAGGTGGCAAGGAATCTCATGAGTTCATGGTTATCACTGAGAATGGTGAGGATGAGATTATTTATTGCTCCAATTGTAGTTATGCCGCTAATGCAGAGAAAGCTCAATTTGCTAAAACTGTCATTCTGAGCGAAGCGAAGAATCTACTTCCCTTAGAGGAGATAGACACGCCAGGGACGAAAACCATTGAGGGAGTAGCTGGCTTCGTTGGTGTATCGACAAATCAAACGCTTAAGGCCGTATTTTATTCCGCAGATGGCGAATTTGTTTTTGTCATCATTCGAGGTGATCTGGAAGTGAACGAGACAAAACTAAGAAATACGCTGAAGTGTTCCGAGCTTAGATTAGCTACAGAAGGAGAGGTAAGTGAGGCAGGCATAGTGGACGGCTTTGCTTCGCCTATTGGTATAAAAGATGTCAAAATTGTTGCTGATGATTCCATAACTTTAGGCGCTAATTTCATCGCTGGAGCCAATAAACCTGGATATCACTTCAAGAATGTAAATTATCCCAGAGACTTTCAGGTTGACCTTATGGGTGATATTGCCCTGGCTCACTCCGGGGATAACTGTCTTAAGTGTGGTAGCAGATTGTCTTCTGTTCGTGGCATCGAAGTAGGACATATATTTAAACTGGGTACCTTTATCAGCAAAAAAATGGAAGCATCCTTCCTAGATCCCAATGGGGCATCTTGGCCTATTGTTATGGGAAGCTATGGTATTGGATTAGGACGTCTTTTAGCAGCCATAGTAGAGCAAAGCCATGACGATAAAGGTATTATTTGGCCCCTCTCCATTGCTCCCTACCAAGTTTATCTTTGCCCTCTCTATTTAGATAACCCTGAAATTGCCCCTCTAGCTGAAGATGTCTATCACAAGTTGGAAAAAGAAGGGATCAAAGTTCTTTTCGATGACCGTGATGAATCCCCCGGAATTAAATTCAATGATGCTGACCTTCTAGGGATACCTTTGCGGTTAACTCTATCACCACGCACTATTCAAAGCCAAAGCATAGAGGTGAAATGGCGTGTGGGGAGGGAAACTCAGCTTGTACCTCTGGAAAACTTGGCTGCTGAAGTTAATAGACTGCTAAGGGAAAAATTAGCCCAACGGTCAGTAAGTTAGTACAGTTGCCATCTCGCCTCTTCTTAGTCACCGTGTAAAGGACCTTCAGGGCGATATTTGGATAGTCCTCTGAGCGTAACTGGTCTTTGCCAATCTGCCTCCAACATTAGTTATAGAAAAAGGAGGAATGTTAGACAGTAAGTCTTGACAGGGGTATTCTCGTGCCCGTATTATATCCACAGATGCGAAAATATGCATCTAACTGCGGGGCGTTTGGATATGCGAGAGTTAGTCAAATCTTGCAAAGCCCTATCGGATGAAACCAGACTAAGGGTTCTAAATGTGCTTATGGAACGAGATTGCTGTGTATCCGAGGTAAGGCAGGCTCTGCAGATTTCCCAGGCCCGTGCCTCCCGGAGTTTGAGCACTCTTTATGACGCAGGGTTCTTAAGGCTTAGGCGACGTGGACTCTGGTCTTTATATTCCATAGAGAAAGAAAATTTGCAAGAATACTCTGTAGACCTAATTGAGGGTGTTAGAAAAGCATTGAAAGACGATGAAACAGCCTTACTGGATAGGCATCGATTGGAAGGCGGCAAGAGATTAGGACCAGATCAGGTATGCAAACCATGAGGATCTGCTCTCCTTTTTTCTGAGGTTATATATATGCTATTAGGCTTTAATAAGAGATTTTGGACTCTCGTTACCTGTCTTGTAATTGCTGGGATAACATTTATGGTGTATCCCGGTTATGCCCGCCAGCAAGATTCTGTTCACGCTTCTGTGGAAGAGTCTGTTTCCATTGGTGAGGTTGCAGACCCCGGTATCCTGCTCAACTCCCCTTTTTACTTTACTAAGAGTTGGAGCAGAGCCGGTCGCCTTTTTTTCGCTTTTGAGAGCCAGAAGAAAGCCGAATTGGCATTGAGGTTTGCCAATGAGGATGCTCTAGCAATTAAGGAGCTGTGCGAAAAAGAAGAATACATATCTACTGGAAAGCAATGCGGAGAGTTCCAAGAACAGTTTCAGGGAACCCTCAAGTGGACGGAACAAGCAAGACAAGAAGGTAAAGATACTAAGGAATTGATGGCTAAACTTAAAGAAG
>PCSL01000011.1:519-5517 GCA_002772325.1 Chloroflexi bacterium CG23_combo_of_CG06-09_8_20_14_all_45_10 | reverse complement strand
TTCACTGGACAGCAACAGGCATCTTCTAGCTGTGCGTAAAAAATTATGACAAAAAAACAGCAAAAAGTAGTAAACTAATCTGGTAAATGTGCTGCTACCCTCAGCTGAAGGTTCTCATTACCCGTGAGGAAATAGGCAAGGCTGTTACCAGGCTAGCTTCTGAGATAAGGCGAGATTATCAGGGAAAGCGGCCTTTGCTCATTGGTGTCCTAAAGGGCTCCTTTGTGTTTATGGCTGATCTTATTCGCCAGCTTGATTTCCCCCTTGAAATCGATTTCATCGAGCTCTCTAGCTATGGTGCTGCCAAGGAAACTTCAGGCAAGGTTAGAGTGGTTCAACCACTTAAGACAGCGATAAAGGGGAGGGATGTTCTGGTAATTGAGGATATTGTGGATACCGGCATTACTATCTCCTTTTTGCTCGATTACTTAAGGAAGAAAAAACCGGCTTCCTTAAAGCTTTGTTCTTTGACAGATAAGCCGTCTCGCCGTCAAGTTCCCATATCTATTGACTACCTTGGCTTTACTGTGCCCAATAAATTTATCGTTGGTTATGGCCTCGACTTTAATGAGGAGTTCCGTTACTTGCCTGACATCTGTTTTGTGGAGGATTAAGCGGTGAATTTAAAGAATCTCATCTCTGTGGCCAGAGGAGAAACACCAGCGAGTTTGCTGCTAAAGAATGCCCGCATAATAAATACCTTTGTTGGCGAGATAGAGCAGGGCAATGTGGCTATTTGCGGCGATAGGATTGCTGGCATAGGGGATTATGATAAGGCCAAGGAAATTATTGATTTACAAGGTGATTACTTAGCTCCAGGGCTGATCAATGGACACACACACATAGAAAGCTCTATGCTTCACCCAGCAAGGTATGCTCAGGCGGTGGTTCCCCGAGGCACTCTAACTGTGGTCACTGACCTCCATGAAATCGCTAACGTCTGTGGGCTTAAGGGCATAAAATTTGTCATGGACTGGGCACAAAAACTACCTCTGGATATGTTATTTATGGCTCCCTCTTGTGTGCCAGCAACTACACTGGAGACATCAGGCGCTCAAATTGGCACTGAGGAAGTAAAAGGGCTTTTAACCTCTCCCAATGTCATTGGTTTGGGGGAGGTGATGAACTTTCCCGGCGTGCTCAGCGGTGATGAGAAGGTTTTAAGCAAGATTATTGCTTCACAGGGCAGCGTCATTGATGGGCACGCCCCAGGGCTTAAAGGCAAGGAGCTAAATGCCTATATAGCGGCTGGGATTTTTTCTGACCATGAATGCACCGTGGTTGAAGAGGGGAGAGAAAAGCTAAAGAAGGGAATGTACCTCATGATTCGAGAAGGTTCTTCGGAAAAGAATTTGGATGCCCTTCTACCTTTGGTTACAGATAATACTTATAAAAGGTGCCTCTTCGTAGTAGATGACTGCAGTTGCTCCGATCTCCTCCATGAAGGCGACATTGATGCCGTAGTGAGGAAAGCCATCAGCAAAGGACTAGAGCCAATCCGAGCACTCCAGATGGCAACAATTAATGCTGCTGTGTATTTCCGCCTTTATGACCGAGGAGCTATCGCCCCAGGCTATCTAGCCAACCTTGTCACCATCCCCGACCTCTCCAAACTGGAAATAGATATGGTGTTTTATAAGGGCAAGTTAGTGGCAAGACAGGGCAGGCCTTTATTTTCCCTGCCGTATATCCAACCCGAGCTAACCCACACAATTTATATTAAGCCGCTTACTACGGAATTGCTGTCATTGCGAGCAAAGCAAAGCAATCTCACTGAGGAGACCTCCCCGATTATTGAAATCATTCCCGGGCAAATAGCTACTAAGAAAAGAGTGGAAAAGGTAAAAGTTGTGGATGGGATGATTATGCCTGACTTAGAGAAAGATATTCTGAAGCTTGTGGTGGTGGAAAGACATAAAGCCAGCGGCAATATTGGCTTGGGCCTGGTTGAGGGGTTTGGCTTAAAGCAAGGGGCATTAGCTTCATCTGTGGCTCATGACTCTCACAATATAATAGCTGTAGGCGCCAATGATTTTGATATCCTCAAAGCAATTAAGGAAATAGAAAGATTGCAGGGCGGGTTGGTTGCTTGTGCCAACCACAAAGTTCTAGCTTTTTTGCCCTTGCCTGTTGCTGGCTTGCTTTCCCCTGAGCCCTTGGAGGTGGTTGTAGCTCAATTTGAGAAGCTAGAAAAGGGTGCTGCTAGCCTGGGCAATTTGCCTCCAGCTCCCTTCTCTATCCTTTCTTTCCTTGCCCTGCCTGTGATTCCCGAATTGAGGCTGACTGATCTGGGACTGGTGTCACTCTGAGTCCTTCGCCTCCTGTCATTCTGAGTGAAAGCGAAGAATCTCTGGCGCTCAGGGCAGGCTCCACGAAGCAATCTTACTTCTGCCTTGTGGCCCATAGTGGAGAGGCTTCAAAAGACTCGCCCTGGAGTTTTGCCTCCAGGGTTTTCTCCAGTTCCTCTACGGGCACTCGGATTTGGGCCAGGCTATCTCTTTCCCGAATGGTAACCTGGTTATCCTCCAAAGATTGGAAATCTATGGTAACGCAAAAGGGTGTGCCAACTTCATCTTGACGCCTATATCTTCGCCCAATACTCTGGGAATCATCATAACAAGTCATGAAGCTTGGGCATAGTTGTTTGTAAATTTCTTTAGCTAGGGGAGTTAACTTTTCGTTCCTGCTCAAAGGTAAAACGGCTACTTTCATGGAGGCTAAGGAGGGATGGAGACGTAAAACCACTCTAGTTTCTCCCTCAACTACCTCCTCATGGTAGGCATCAATAAGTAAGGCTAAGACAGAGCGGTCAACACCGGCTGAAGGCTCAATAATGTAGGGAAGAAAACGCTCATTGCTTTCGCCATCATAGTAGCTGAGGTCTCGGCCGCTATGTTTAGCATGTTGGGTCAGGTCATAATCGCCCCTATTGGCAATGCCTTCTAATTCTGACCAGCCTATGGGAAATAGATACTCGATGTCATAACAATCCTTAGCGTAGTGGGCTAGCTCGTCTTTGCTATGCTGGCGCAGGCGGAGTTTTTCCTTTCTAATACCTAGCCTAATATACCAGTCAAATCGCTCCTTCACCCAATAATCGAACCAATACTCATCAGTCCCTGGCTTAACAAAGTATTCCAGCTCCATCTGCTCAAATTCTCTGGTCTTAAAGATAAAGTTTCCTGGCGTTATCTCATTGCGGAAGGATTTACCTATCTGGGCAATGCCGAGCGGCAATTTTTTCCTAGAAGTAGTAATTACATTTTCAAAGTTGACAAACATGCCCTGAGCTGTTTCCGGGCGAAGATAAACAGTGCTTGCCTCTTCCTCCACGGGACCCATAAAAGTTTTAAACATTAGGTTAAACATGCGAGGCTCGGTTAGCTCACCACCACATTTGGGGCATAGTTGATTATTTATCTCGCTAGCTCGCCACCTCAGATGGCAGGACTTACACTCCACTAAAGGGTCAGTGAAGCTATCAACATGACCACTAGCTTTCCAAACTTTGGGATGCATCATGATGCTGGTATCTATGCCCACTACATCATCCCGCTCCTGCACTATTGCCTTCCACCAGGCATCTTTAACGTTGCGCTTGAGTTCCACCCCCATGGGGCCATAGTCCCAGCAGCTACCTAGCCCGCCGTATATTTCACTGCTTTGGAAAACAAACCCCCTCCGCTTGCATAAAGAAACAATTTTCTCCATATCTACTTTATCAGGCATTTTTATATCTCCTACAAGTATCCTAGCTTATCAGCTTTGCCTGCTCGGCGTCAAAGGGCTATAAGCTATGCTATAATTGGCTTTAGCGAGGGTCAATATGGAAAGAGCGGGAACTAAAGAGCAATGTAAAAAGATATGGTATGACATACTAGGTAAATCGAAAGAAATTCCCAAAGATTTAGTAGTGAAATTTCTTATTGCAGATAATATAGCCCCCTTAAGATTCAGAGAAAATTACGACTACTATATTATGGACAGATATGGTGACCATAAACCCACCCCGAGTTGTTTTCACCCTCTGGATGTGCCTAGTGATTATCCTTATTGGTTTGCTTCTGCCTATCCTGCTGTAGTGAAATATTTTAGCGTCATAGGAGACGAGGAATTTATAAAACTTTTTGAGGATATGGGTTTTACAAAAGAAGATTTGAAGGATTTTGACAATCCTAAATTCATTGACCAAGAAGGATGTTTTAGAGTAGAAATTTTGTACAAACTAAAGGAGCACTATAAAGAATTGCATCCCAGTGCCAAACTTGAGTGTCAAATAACGGAAAGGAGATAAAGAGATGGGAACTAAGGGAAGAAAGAATGTGAAAAAGCCCAAGAAGCAAAAGGAAAAGGGAAAGGGAAAGTAAAAATGGGTGGAGGGCAATGAGTGGGCGAGGTTATTGAAGTTAAAATTGCCCTATAGTGGGATTGAAGTAGATGCAGGTAAGCTGTCATAATACCTGAAGTGATCAATGATAAACGGATACGATGTGGAAGTTAAATTGCTCGCTGTCACTCCTGAGGCTGAGAGGTTAATAGAATCGGCGGGAAGATTATGCTGGGATACTCAGGATAAGACCGGAACAGTGCCTGACCGCATCCAGAAATGGATAAAAATAGGGCACGAGTCAATGATTGAGCATGCTTGTGCCACCTTCTACATTCGGGCTAGCCGTGCTTTGACCCATGAGCTTGTCAGGCATAGATTGGGAAGCTATAGCCAGAGAAGCCAGAGGTATGTCAAGGAGAGCGAGCCAAGGTATATTGAGCCTGCTGAAATTAAAGAATGTGATGAGTCAACTCATGAGCGGTTTGAAGAGGCGATGGAGGCTTGCTGGGAAGCTTATCGAGATTTGCTAAGTAAAGGTATAAAGCCTGAGATAGCCCGCTATGTTCTCCCTAATGCCTGTGAGACGCAGATAATCTGCACCTGGAATTTCCGTGAGATTCGCCACATCATTAAGCTACGAGCATCTAAGCGAGCCCTTCCGGAAATGA
>PCSL01000011.1:232-484 GCA_002772325.1 Chloroflexi bacterium CG23_combo_of_CG06-09_8_20_14_all_45_10 | reverse complement strand
GAAATAGCCCCCCAGGTGTTCGAGGATTTATAATCGGCAGCCGTATCAGGCAGTGCAAACAGCCATTTTATATCGTCAAGAACTAAAGGAGCATGATTTCGGTCTTGGGCATCCCTTTAGAAGTGATAGGTATAGAATTTTTATGGACTCTTTCCGCCAATACCTGAGCGGGGATAACTTCCAACTTATTGAACCCGAGTATGCTACCGATGCCGATTTGTTACTTGTTCACTCTGAGGAATATATCAGCTT
>PCSL01000011.1:0-154 GCA_002772325.1 Chloroflexi bacterium CG23_combo_of_CG06-09_8_20_14_all_45_10 | reverse complement strand
TCAGTGGTGACAATATTCCCAGACCGGGAGCGGGAAAACTTAACGAAGCAGCAAGGCTAATTGTTGGGTCTTCAAATTCCCATCCCACAGCGATTTAAGGAAGACTGTGCCTTAGAAGGAACCAAAGCAATTGTGGAGCAGGTTAAAAGAAATC
>PCSL01000051.1:5029-5213 GCA_002772325.1 Chloroflexi bacterium CG23_combo_of_CG06-09_8_20_14_all_45_10 | reverse complement strand
GTTATTCTGGGCAAGCTTATTCCAGCTCGGGTGCTGGATGAGGCGGAAAGTGAAAATCAAAAAGCAAAAATGCTGATAGCTCACAGCTGACAGCTGATAGCTCACAGTTTGCATTTTAATCTTTTATTTACTGTTGACTTTTGATGTTTAATTTTTGATTTTCTTTTAAAGGAAAGGCATTATG
>PCSL01000051.1:3710-4982 GCA_002772325.1 Chloroflexi bacterium CG23_combo_of_CG06-09_8_20_14_all_45_10 | reverse complement strand
GGGACGTGTGGTTTCTGGCAAACTGGCTAATGAGGATATATCTATCGATTTAAACCTTCGCCCCAAGCGCCTCAGTGAATTTGTAGGTCAAGAAAAAGTTAAGGAGAACTTGAAAATAGCTATTGTCGCTGCTCAGAAAAGGCAAGAGTCTCTAGATCATATCCTCCTCTATGGGCCTCCTGGTTTAGGAAAGACTACCCTTGCTTACATCATTGCTGCTGAGATGGGGGTCAATATTAAAGTTAGTTCAGGGCCGGCGATAGAACGCCCCGGAGATTTGGCCGCTATTCTAACTAACCTGTGCGAGGGCGATATTCTTTTCCTTGATGAGGTTCATCGGCTTAGTCGCATCGTAGAAGAGAAGCTCTATCCAGCAATGGAGGACTTCGTTTTTGATATCTTTCTGGGTAAAGGTCCAGCAGCCAGGAGTTTGCGCTTGAATTTACCCCATTTCACCTTAATTGGAGCCACCACTCGCTTCGCCTTATTGAGTCCCCCGCTTCGCGACAGATTCGGAGCGATATATCACCTTGATTTCTATGATAAGTCAGCGATAGAGATGATTCTAAAGCGCTCTTCAGCCATTCTTAAGGTGCCAGTGGAGGGGGAGGGGCTTGTTCAAGTTGCTCGGCGTGCTAGAGGCACGCCACGGGTGGCTAATCGTCTCCTAAAGCGACTGCGGGATTATGCTCAGGTCATGGCGAATGGGGTGATTACTAGGGAAGTAGCTCTGGAGGGGCTTTCAAAACTCGAAATAGACTCTGTAGGCTTGGACGATGCGGATCGCAGGGTGCTCCATACAATAATTGATAAATTTGGTGGTGGACCTGTAGGTCTAGATACCATCGCTGCCTCTATTAGTGAAGAGGCTGATACCATTATGGATGTTTACGAGCCCTATCTTCTTCAGTTAGGCTTTTTGGAGCGCACACCCCGGGGTAGAGCAGCTACGAGGCTTGCTTACGAACACTTGGGTTTGCCTTGTAGAAAGGTTTGTCAACCTCAAGTGGATCTGTGGAACCACGAGCAAGCTCAGACTTTGTAGCTATAACCTGGCTTGCAGCCAGGCTGGGCTAGCGAGAGCGAATAACGAGAAGAGTAATATCAGCCAACCCCAGAAACCAATATTTCCTCTGTTTACTAGAGTTACTGAAACCAGGATTACGCTTGGTGGAATTAGCAAAGTAGCAGCTTTGCACCACCTCTGCCTTACATGAGTGTATGCAAAGGCAAATAGAGCTAAAGGAAAGTAAGCAAGTGTCGCTAACCAAA
>PCSL01000051.1:0-3552 GCA_002772325.1 Chloroflexi bacterium CG23_combo_of_CG06-09_8_20_14_all_45_10 | reverse complement strand
TTTTGCCAATAGTATGAAGCGAAAAGCAAGGCAACCAGCAAATGAGGCAAAACAGCGAAAAATGCCTCTTGCCAGGTACCCTGGCTGTGGACTTCATAGATTTGCTGGGCGATTAGTTGAGGGGGGCCAAAGGATTCTGTGGCGATGTTATTTGCCTCATCCTCACTAAGCCCGGTTTCCCTTAGCTCTTGGCTTTTATCCTCGAGGTGTGTGCCAAGTTCACGAGTCACACTCGCCTTAACTGCCGAATCGCACTTGAGGCAGGTTTTAATACTATCCAGGTAATCGCTTAAATTGTTTGCCATCGTGGCGCTAAGTTGTTGCTGGTTGTGTAACTAATCTAACTGCGGTAGAGAAATCTTGCCACACAGCCAGCCTTTTGGCTAAAACTTGCTTTCCCCTTTTAGTTATATGGTAATACCGTCTTTGTTGCCCATTAGGTAGCATTTGCCATTCGCCCTTAATAAGCTTCTCCTTCTCCATGCGGTGGAGAGCAGGATACAAAGTCCCCTCTTTGAATCGGAAATATCCGTTGCTCCTCTTCTCCAATTCCTTTATGATTTGATAACCGTATGTGGCTTGATTGTTGATTAAACAAAGAAGTAAGCAATCAGTATTCCCTTTGAGCAACTCGCGTCCATAATCCATCATCTGGTACCCCCAGCTATATTCTGAATTTCTTCTTACTATAGCCTAGGATACTTCCACTGTCAATGGCAGCTATAATAGCTTCGCTTGCTAAAAGTGACCCCAAACCGCTAAAATGTTAGCTAGTTTACTTTGGAGTAAGTAACTGTGCCATGAAAGATTATTATTCTATTCTTGGTATGCCTGAAGGGGCTAGCGAAGAGGAGATAAAGCATGCCTTCAGAGGGCTTGCTATGAAATACCACCCCGATAGAAACTTGGGAAACGAGGAGTGGGCTGGAGAAAAATTCAAGGATATCAATGAAGCTTATGCCGTATTGGGTGATGGTGGGAAGAGACGGGAATATGATAGGATGAGACGGGCTGGTTTTGTTGGAGCTGGATATGGTCCTCAATACACCGCTGGGCGATATTATACTCAGGAGCAGGTGTTCAGGGACGCATTTACCAATCCATATTTGTTTCAGGAGTTCGTGAGGATGTTTCAAGGAGCAGGTTTGAGGTTCGATGAGGGATTTGTGGACAACATGTTCTTTGGCGGTTGAGGATTTACCTTTGTTTTCTCTGGCCAGCCAGATTGGAGAGGCCAGCAATATTCTTCTACACAATATAAACCACCCCTCTTGTTGCGGCTAATAGGCAAGGTAATGAAATTTGCCCTTAAAAGAATGCTAGGTGCGGAGAGCTTTCCTTATCAAGGAGCAGACTTATATCATGAGATTGCCCTTTCTCAAAAGGAAGCCGCTGCTGGGGTGGAGAAGAAGATTAAATACCAAAGAGGCAAGGAAAAGAAAAAGCTTGTGGTCAAGGTGCCAGCAGGTGTTACAGATGGGGCAAAGGTAAGGTTGAAAGGAATGGGATTGAAAGGAGGAAATCCTGGCGACCTCTATCTCACCGTCAGGATTGAAAATTAGCAGATATGGGTGACTTTGAAGATTTTGTCGCTATAATCAGGAAAACACAAACTATGCTGGCTCTCCTTGAAAGCCTCGATGAGGAGCCGGCCAAGCTCTTAGGCGCAATTTGCCAGGAATATGAAGCCACCAGTAGAGCTGTCCCTGACCACCATCTTCATTTGGCGGGATATTTTGGTGAGGCAATGCTGAGAGCATTGGTATCAGCAAATCTAGTTACTAAGGAGCCAGGAGATAGGTTTTCCCTTTACGGCTATAAGCCGACGGAAGCGGGGCTTAAGTACTATAAAGGCATGGTCGACGAAAAGAGAATTTAGTGTATAAGCTCATCGATATCCATGCTCACCTAGACGAACTAGAAAACCTTGATTTAATGCTTGAAGAAGCTAAAGAAAATGGCATTATCGCTATAGTGGCTGCGGGCTCGGACTATCAATCAAATGTGAAAATATTGGAAATTTCTCAACTATATTGCTCCTTTGTCTATCCGGCTTTAGGCTTGCATCCTTGGCAGCTAGCTAATCTTGGGGCTTCTCAGTTCAATGACAATTTACAGTTTATTGAGCAGAATATCGCCACAGCGGTTGCCGTGGGCGAAATAGGCCTGGACTATGATAAGAGGGTAGTGAAAGCTGCGTCAAAGGAATTACAGAAGGATGTTTTGAGGCGCCTTCTAGATTTGGCTAAGAAATATGCCAAACCAGCGATAATACATAGTAGATATGCCTGGAGGGATTCATTTCAATTAGTCCAAGATGCTGGGGTAAATAAGGCTGTTTTCCATTGGTTCACTGGTTTCTCCAGCGTTCTCAGGGATATAATTACCGCTGGCTATTTTGTTTCTGCCACGCCAGCCACCGAGTATCATGAGGAGCATAGAAGGGCAGTTAAGGAAACGCCCCTTGATAGGTTGTTGCTAGAAACAGATTGCCCTGTTACTTATGGCAGGAAGGTAAAGTATAAATCTAAACCTGCTGATGTAGTGAGGAGTTTAAAAGCCACAGCTCAGCTTAAAGAAGTTGACGAGGCTACAATTGCTGAGCTGACAACAAGAAATGCCATCAACTTCTTCGCTTTAGATGTAGCATTTTAAACTATGGGAGGTCAGGCTAATGATACAATCAATAGTTGGAGAGGACAACTTCCAAAAGGTTGTTTTACAATCGAAATTACCGACTTTGGTAGATTTCTGGGCAAATTGGTGTGCTCCTTGCCTGGCTGCTGCTCCCATTTTGGAGGGACTGGCTAAAGAATATGAGGGTAAAGTAAACTTTGCTAAAGTCAATGTGGAGGGCAACAGTTTTTTAGCTGCTAAATATGGCATTGCTGCTATCCCCACTATGCTTATCTTTAAGGACAGCCAGCCTGTTCAGCAAATCATCGGTCTGAAACCAAAGAAAGGACTCAAAAAGATACTGGATGCTCTTTTAAAAGAGTAAATAACAAGTCTCCCCCTCCCGTTAAAGGGACAGGATTAGGGTGAAAAGAATTCAGCAATGAAGTCAAATTCCTCGGGGAGAAGCGCTAATAACAAAGGAAACTGCTCCATCAAAAGTTTTGCCATTACAGACTGGGAGATAACTCCCCCCATGACTGGTAAATACTTGCTTACAATGGCAAGGACAGCGGCGCATAGCATGCTACCTATGGCGGCTCCAAGTATAAAACCAATAAGCCTATCTACCCAGCCGAGCATCACGATGTGAACCAAGTGAGCTACAAACCAGCCGATTACGCCAGCTACAATCAAAGTGGCTACCAAGATAATAGCGTAGGCAGCTATCCTCGACCAAATAGCTTCGCCGGAAGAAAGTATGCTGGCAAGTGGCAAGTAGTAATGCCCTGCTAGAGCTATACCTCCTATTAACCCGACGATACCAAATACAGCTTTGATAGCTCCTCTCCATAATCCCAGCATGCCGAGTAAGAGAGTAACTATTATGATAACTATATCCAGCCAGTTCATGCTTCGCCACATTCAAACTTATAG
>PCSL01000034.1 GCA_002772325.1 Chloroflexi bacterium CG23_combo_of_CG06-09_8_20_14_all_45_10 | reverse complement strand
TCTTTAGATTTGATTGAACTTATTACCGCGGTAGAAGAGGAATTTAGCCGACCGGGAAGAAAAGTAGAAATATCCGATGAGGATGCTGGGAAGATGAAGACTGTCCAGGATGCTCTGGACTATCTTTACGACCACGGGATAAAGGATGAATAATTGTAACTGTCCACCTACATGTCATTCTGAGGAGCAAAGCGACGAAGAATCTCACACAGACCCTTCGCTTCGCTCAGGATGACACATAACGCAGGTGAATGCTTACGAATAATTAGCAAACTATGCCACGATTTTTGGGGAAAATACATACTGCGTTGTTGTTTTCAGCGTCTTCCTTAGTAGGGCCAACTGTGGTTTATATATCCTAATCCTTCCCTGCTCAAGTGTTGTGGACATATTAAGAATTTTTGATATAACCTTTCCCTCCACTCCCCCTTGGCATATTATGGCAGCCTCGGCTTGATTTGCCCCCAGCTCTATAAGTATGGGCAATGGTAATGCTTCTTGTTCTTCGGCATTTATCATGGTGGCAAGATACTCCAGCTCTCTCCTCTTGAAGAAATGGGTGCTGTTATCGCTACACACAACAAGAGGGTGTTCCTCGTGTAATAAAACGGATAGCGGCTTTTGGCTCCGGGGTAGCCCAGCATTCACTAACCTGAGCTCGCCTTTTAAGCACTCTTGAAGCACCTTTTCATAAGGTAAATCATTAGGCATCCCTCTACCCTCGAGCAACTAGCACCTTTACACGCTTCAGTCGTGCCTTTTCTTCTCTATCCCTTTCCTCAAACTTCATGTTTAAGTAATTTATCGTCGCCTTTAGTCCAGGAATTATCATATATTCCAAAGCGTTGGTTGTTCTTTTTGTCCTGTTTATTTCCATTCCCAACAATTCAAGGCTCCTCTGGAGCTCAGCTAGCTCAACGATAGCTTTAAGACATTTCTCGGACAATTGGGCTGCATGATCTAACAATGAGGAGGTATCAAGCAGGTTATATCCCCTCATTGTTTTCCCATTGCCTATTAGCTCAAGAGAAGGGATTCTCACACCGGCAATGTTTCTTGAGCCAGCAACAATAGTTGGGTCAGCTTCAGTGGCTATCAGTTCCTTTTCCAGTGCTATATAGCCATGATACCCAGTGGCAATTGATAACGCCTTATAAGCCTCAGAGAAAGCATCAATTAGCTTTCTTTTAGCCTCCACAGTTTCCCTTGCTGCCTGCAAGAATTCCATTGTCAGTATTGAAAGTCTGTCCTTCACTATCTTTTGTACTCTCTCAGCCAACGAAAGCCTGCGCTTTAGCTTTACTAACTCGATTTTCGTGGGTCTAACTTTGATTATTTGTTGTGGCATTTTTCTTCCTGCTGTAGTGCGACCCTTTAGGGTTATGCCTTCTTTATTTGCACGAGGCTAAAGCCTCGCACTACGTTTTAAACATTCTGTACTTTGGAAGATACCTTTTGATAAGTTCTTCGCTAATTAGCTTTAGGTCTTCTTCAGGCAATGCCGAAAATAGCCCCCAAGCTATATCTAAGGTATCTTCTACCTTTCTTTTTTCAAACTCACCTTGAGATATGAATTTCCTCTCAAACTCATCAGCATTGGTTAAATATATTTTATCCCTTTCACCTAATGCCTCGGCACCTATGATGGTGGATATCTCTCTAAGGTAACATCCTTCAGCATAAGCAGCATATGATTGCATGAAGGCATTGTTGTGGTCCTCTCTGGTCTTACCTGGTCCGATCCCCTCTTTCATCATTCGTGAAAGGGACAAGAATACATCTATGGGAGGGTAAATCCCCTTTCTTTCCAGAGTCCGGGAAAGGACAATCTGCCCTTCGGTTATATAGCCGGTGAGATCCGGTATAGGGTGCGTTATATCATCATCAGGCATGGTGAGGATAGGCATTATAGTTACTGAGCCTTCCTTCCCAAAAATCCTACCTGCCCTCTCATACATTGTGGCCAGATCGGTGTACATATATCCAGGGTATCCCCTCCTCGATGGTATCTCTTCACGCATAGAGGAAAGTTCCCGAAGAGCTTCACAATAGTTAGTCATATCAGTAAGTATGACCAGCACGTGCATATTCCGTTTCCACGCTAGGTACTCGGCCGCAGTTAAAGCTAACCTTGGGGTTGATATCCGCTCAATAACGGGATCTGATGCGGTATTGATGAAGGCCACTGTTCTCTCTAGTGCCCCCGTTCTTTCAATATCCCTCATGAAAAAGGAGGCATCATCGTAGCTCACACCAATGGCACCAAATACGAGAGCGAATTTTTCTGTTTTGCCTTTTACTGTAGCCTGCCGGATTATTTGAGCCGCAATTCGGTTATGCGGTAGACCTGAGCCACTAAATATGGGCAATTTCTGTCCTCTAACTAAAGCGTTTAAGCCATCTATTGCCGAGATACCGGTTTCAATAAATTCGGCTGGTGGTTGGCGGGCGGCAGGGTTTATCGGTTCACCGTTAATATCCAGGTAATCTTCGGGAATCACAGCCGGCCCCCCATCCATAGGTTCTCCCATTCCATTGAAAATTCTCCCTAGGATGTCAATAGATACTGGCAGCTTCAGAGTCTCGCCTTTGCACCTTATTTTGCTCCTGATAAGGTCCACCTCGCTGACGCCGCCAAATACCTGGATTACAGTTGCCTCCTCACTGATGTCTATCGCCTGACCACTTTTTACTTCACCATTGCTAAGTTGAACATCAACTATCTCATTAAATTTTATACCCGGGATGCTTTCAGCTATGAGCAAAGACCCCTTAGCTCTACTAATTGCTCTTGTTTCTTTAACGTAAAGTGCGGGGAAATCCATAATAGCCCTCCTTTTAGGGAACTCGTTTGCTAACTACTAAACTTTCTTCCATCTCCGACCATAATTCCTTGACACTCTGTTCAAAGACCTCGTTGGGTATATCCTTCATCCGGGAAATCCTATACACTATGGGAGAAGAGCGAATCTCCTCAATACCCGCTCCCGAATTTAACATTTCCTGGGCTAGCTCATAAAACTTTATTATAGTTTTAAGCATAAGGCCAGCTTTTGCTGGCACACAGTAGGTATCAACTTCATGGTAGGCGCTCTGCTGGAGAAAGTCCTCGCGTATCATCCTAGAGATGAGTAGCAATAGTTTATCTCCTTGGGGCAAAGCCTCAGGACCTACAAGTCTTACAATCTCCTCGAGTTCAGCTTCTTGTTGCAATATCTTTAACGCTGTAGCCCTAGTATCCTCCCACTCTGGATCGACCTTACCCCACCAATCTTTGACTGCATCCACATAAAGGCTATAGCTAGTGAGCCAGCTTATGGCGGGAAAATGTCTCTTGTTTGCCAGGGAAACATCTAAGGCATATAAAGCGTCTACTATTCTAAGCGTATTCTGAGTCACTGGCTCACTGAAGTCAGCCCCGGGAGGGCTTACCGCGCCAGCTACGGTCACTGATCCCCTCCTTTCAGGGCTGCCCAAGCATTCAACCATTCCTGCCCTTTCATAGAAAGTGGAAAGCCGAGAACCCATGTATGAAGGGAAACCCTCTTCCCCGGGCATTTCCTCCAGCCTTCCGCCCATTTCCCTCATAGCTTCAGCCCATCTTGAAGTTGAATCGGCAACCAGCAAAACATCATAGCCCATGTCCCTGAAGTATTCAGCCATAGTAATGCCAACAAAAATGCTCGCCTCACGAGCCACCACAGGCATGTTAGAGGTATTAGCTATAAATATTTCTTTCTCTTGTAATAATCTCCCCGTGTTAGGATCCTTAAGTTTCCTGAAGCTATAAAGCACATCAGCCATCTCATTACCTCTTTCGCCGCAGCCGACATAGATGTTGAGATGTGTCTGGGCCCATCTTATCAACTGCTGTAAGGCAACGGTCTTTCCCGTGCCGAAGCCTCCTGGTATCGAAGCCTTGCCGCCAAGAGCCAAGGGGAACATATAATCCAAGATTCTCATGCCAGTAGTGAGCAAACCTGAAGGATCCAGTCTCTGCTTATAGGGTCTGGGTTTCCTTACTGGCCATTTTTGCATCAGCGTAAGCTCTTTTACTTCTCCATCAAGCTCCACCCAAGCTATGGGCTCCTCAACAGTATAGTCACCTTGGCGTATCTCCTTTATCATTCCTCTGATTCCTATAGGTACCATTATTTTGTGCTCTACTAGTCCTGTTTCGGGGACTGTGCCTATTATATCTCCTTGGCTAACGGCATCCCCAACTTTAACTCTGGGTGTGAACTGCCATTTCTTTTCCCGGGGAAGTGCGGATGCTTTGGCACCTCGTCTTATGAAGGAGCCGGTATTTTCAACCAGAGTAAGCAAAGATTTTTGCAGCCCATCGTAAATAGACCCCACAAGTCCTGGACCTAACTCAGCACTCAAGATTCTTCCTGTTCCCCTCACCACCTCACCAACCTTTAACCCCAAAGTATCCTCGTGCGCTTGAATTATGGCCTTATTTCCTTCCAGTCCTATTATCTCTCCCACAAGCCCCTCCTCCCCTATCTCAACAATTTCATAAACTTGGGAGCCTTTCATCTCATCAGCTATAACTAAAGGACCGGAAACTCTCCATATTTTGCCCATAATTTACCCCCTACTCCTCATGTCATTTTAAATTTCTATGTCAAAACCTATAGATTCTCTAATAAATGTTTTGTAATATTCCCTAACATTCCGGTATTTTGTGCCAAACTTTGATGGAACTTCGATGATTATAGGAGTTATTCCCCTCCCCTTCCTAACTTGGGTCACTAGCTCCTCAACGTATTCTGTATAGTCTTCCAGCATCACTATTACACCAACATCGGACTCGTTTATCAATTCAGTTAGAGCTTTCCTTACATCTTCACGGGCATCATGATCGCCTTTTATGACATAATATCTACTGATACCAGCCAATCTCAGCCCGTTGACCAGATCTTCATTTCCTATGGCAGCTATATTTAGGTGTTTGATAGGCACCATGATCACAGCACCAAATAATCTTTTATTTCCTCTAGGGGCACGCCATCAACTATTGCTTTTAGAATTAGCCTTAGGTTTCGTATTTCAACTTCTTTAAGGATTAAATACCAGGCCATCACCAAGGGAGATAATACCCTTGGTGACAATATCTCTCTAAGCAACCTAAACTTATGCTTATCAATGATTTCTTCTACAGCCGTGATAGTTTTAGTTGTTTCGTAACTGAGTGATACTTCATTTGCTATATCCCGATATTGAGCATTCTCCAGCCTCTGGGGTATGTCGCTGAGCTTAAGGGATAATAAATCCTTAATAGTTCTTTCTGTAATCAGATACCCACCGGCAATGATACATTCAGCAGCATCGGGCCCCATACCCTCGATTATAGCTCTGCTGGCAATTTGCAAATTTGCCAGATCTATAATGAGACCGAAAGCTGTGGAAAACACAGAACCATCTTTTATGCTCCTTGCCATATTTAGCATGCTTTTGTAATATTCACCACCTAATT
>PCSL01000047.1:5263-5522 GCA_002772325.1 Chloroflexi bacterium CG23_combo_of_CG06-09_8_20_14_all_45_10 | reverse complement strand
ATAGTCAATAGTCGTTAGTCAATAGTTCGGTTGGGATGGTTGAGTTGGTTGGGATAGTTTGTTGGTTGAGTTGGTTTACCTTTTTAGCGTCGGTGTCAAAGCCGATTACCTTGAAGCTCTTGGATAAGGCTTGAGCTAAAGGCAAGCCAACGTAGCCCAGGCCGATGATGCAAACAAGTGGTTGAGTTGGTTGAGTTAGTTGCGATAGTTGAGATGGTTGGGATGGTTGGGATGGTTGAGATCGTTGGGATGGTTTACT
>PCSL01000047.1:4444-5211 GCA_002772325.1 Chloroflexi bacterium CG23_combo_of_CG06-09_8_20_14_all_45_10 | reverse complement strand
TCTTAGAAGGTTTCACTTCCACTTGTGCCACTCTTTCCATCTCTTTATAGACCGCGGCCTCAAAGAACCTCTCCCCACATTGCTGACATACCTTTGCCGGGACAGTCTCAAAAATAACCAGTTTCTCACCCCACCAAAAATCTACGCTAACATCCTCCTCTTTTACACTTCCACCACAGAAATAACACTTGGTTAGCATTTTTATCTCCTCCTTGTCCTTAAATCCTCCTCCCATTCATCAGTGCTTGGTTCATATGCTGTAATGATTATAACCTCCTCTTCTATCTTACCGCAAACCAGGTGCAAGGGTCTTCCTACATGAGTAAAACCCAAGACCAGACAGCTTGCTCCTCTAGGATCATGGGGATAGTCTTCAATTATCTTACCTTTAGAAATAGCTTCTTCAAGCTCCTTAACGGTTATCTGCCTTCTACGAAGCTTTTCGGTATGCGTAAACGAGATATGATATCTCCCACGTCTAACCCTCTGTCTGATTTCCTCTAAAGTCACCTTCGAGTTTCTTTCCTGCCTAGAACGAGATCAGCTTTTTATTGGTTTTCTCTACTATTCCCGACTTCAACAAAGCGATCTTTATCCCAGAGATTTCACGTTCCAATAATTTCACCTTTTCATAAATTTGAACTTTTGCGCTAGATGGCATTTTATCCTCCTACTCTTACCTTTACTACATTATATCTGCTGCTGACTAATATCTCCACAGACAATAGCTCAGTTGGGATGGTGAGTTAGTTGAGATGGTTGAGTTA
>PCSL01000047.1:0-4431 GCA_002772325.1 Chloroflexi bacterium CG23_combo_of_CG06-09_8_20_14_all_45_10 | reverse complement strand
GTTCATTTGCTAGCTCCCTTCGATCTTTGGTGGGAGCGAAGATAGGTCATAAAAGCATTGATTAGCTTGGATACCTTAGTTGCTTGGGAGTATAGTTCGGCAAAGGCGCCCTGGTCAATATAGCCTTGGTCCAGGGCTACGTATAGGTGACTCTGGAGTTCGGTTGCAGATGCTGTGGCATAAGAGAGAAATCTTATGAATTCGGGATTGGATTGTCTGCTGAAGCCCTCAGCGATGTTGGACATAGTAGATACACAGGCTCGTTGCATTTGATCACGGAGGGAGAAGTCTCTTCGGAAATTGTAGTCACGGGTTATATTGTAAATTAGCTGGGTCAGCTTACGGGCTTCTTGCCAGGCAATGATGTCTTCGAAGCGAGTTAGTTTGGTTGGTTTAGTTAGTTGGGATGGTTGAGATGGTTTAGTTAGTTGGGATGGTTGAGATGGTTGAGATGGTTGGGATGGTTGAGATGGTTGGGATGGTTGGGATGGTTGAGATAGTTTGATCATCACTTCTACCTCTCTTTGCTATCGTAGCCTTCAAAATAGTGTTTCCATGGCACTTGGGATTCAAAGCTCATCCTATCCTTCTAGCTATTCCTACATGCTTAAAGCCTAAAGCTTCCACTTTATCCTGAGCTAAGGAATTACGGCTATCAAGGATGACATAAGGCTCCGCGATTAGATTTCATTTTATTTTACAAATTCTTCGGATTCCAGAATTATCCTATCCTGGGTTAAAATCCCTGCTTTGTAAAACTTCGCTGTAGCAACAATAATCCTGTCATGTATTTCTGGGATTTTTATGTGCATAGCTTCTTCCAAAATTTCAGATGTGAAGCTAACTATCTCAAACTCCGTCTCGTCCTTTATTAACTGATACATTCTCTGAAAGTCAAATTCGACTTTGTCTCTTTCCGCGATGGCTAATGCCTCAGCAAGAACAATTGTTGGCACGAGTAAGCGTCCACCCCTCCTCCTAACCTCGTCTATCTTTTCCTTAAGTCCTCCTTTTAAACGTTTGCTTCCTATGAAATACCAGATCAGAATGTGTGTGTCTAATACATAAATCATTAGAGATTCTCTAGCCCCTTGAACAAGTCCTTCTTTGCCTCTTCTATCATCTCCTCTGTAATATCATCACCATGAACACTGCCAAAGAGTGAAGGCTTTTCTTTCGGCTCCCCTTTTTTCTGAAGTAAATCCCTTTTTAGATACTCAAGTTCTCGTTGTAAATCCTCAATTCTCCTTAAAGCATCTTTAGTTTTTGTCTCCACTTTCTAAATACCTCCTATTATACTTCTACTGAAGCACAACACATACTCCTTTTTTATCTCGAACATTTGCTATACTTCCTGACCCCCTTATTATATTCCTTTTTCACTATCTTGGTGTATTTAGTTTCTATTTTGCTTTAGAGTAATTCCTCTTATTCAGGCTCAAAATTCACTTTGCCCTTCGTCCTACTCCTACATATCTAAAACCTAGAGCTATAAGCTTATCTTGCGGCAAGGCATTGCGACCATCAAATACAATCTAAGGCTCCTGCGGAAGTGGAGCAGAGAGGGCTGAAGAAAAGGTTAAGCGGCCTGATGATATGCCTTGTTTAAGCAGCTGGTCAATGCCTTTTTCGTGGATAGGGCTTAAACCTTGGTTCAGAAGTTTTAGCCTGGATTCATTAGTTTCTACACAGGTTACCTGATGCCCTGAATTAGCCAAACAACAGGCGGCTACCAAGCCAACATAGCCCAGGCCAATGATGCAAACAAGTAGTTGAGTCGGTTGAGTTAGTTGCGATAGTTGAGATGGTTGAGTTAGTTGAGTTCATTGGGTTTATTTACTTTCTGGGCATCTGTCTAAGTATTTTGCATCCTCAAGCCCGTTCCAGTTGAGGATTATAATGGAGACTTTGGGATAATCCGTGATGTGCGTAATCGGTGATGAGTCATTCATTCCTTATCCCCTCTTTCCGATGCTTTTTCAGATTCTAAAACTTTTACAATCTGTCTCTTGAAGGATGGAATATTATTTCTTATCGTGTCCCACACAGCTTCTACGTCAATCCCAAAATAATCATGGATTAAAACATTCCTAAAGCCTGCAGCTTCTTTCCATTCTACATTGGCATGTTTCTTCTTTATTTCTTCCGGAATCTTTTTTATCGCTTCGCCGATTATTTCCAAGTTTCTTATAACCGCATCAACAGCCATGTCATTTCTGCCAAATTCTTCAAAAGAGACATTACCGGTATATCTTTCTATCTTTTCAATACAGGTTACGATATCCTCTATAAAAAGCATGTAATCCCTTTTCTGTTTAGATTTAGACATATTCAGCCTCGCTAAGAATCCTTTCCCTCAATCGTGGTTTGACTGCGTTTTTTATCACAAGGTCCACGTTCCTCCCCAGAAGCTCTTCAAGGTGATACTTCAGTCTCATATAATTAAAAAAGTCCTTATGCCCCTTCTCAAATTCAACAAGAATGTCTATATCACTGCTCGTGGTCTGTTCCCCTCTAATATAAGAGCCAAAAATCCCTATTTCTTTAACGTGGAAATTTCGTTTTATGTACTCCTTCTTCTCTCCCAATTTTCTTTCTATCGCCTCAGCATCCATTTTGCATCTCCTCTTCTTTACCTCACTTATCGATTTCTCCTATATTTAAACATATCACCTACCCCCCGTTCCAGTTGAGGATTATAATGGAGACTTTGGGGTAAGCCATTCCTTTACGTCAGGCTGCTACTTCAATGGAAGTGGCTTCAGTGGAAGGTTCGGGGATAGCCGTCTTCTCTTTTTTCAAGCCTTCAATATGAAACTCTACGGCTTGTTTCATCCTTTGAGTCGTTTCTTCCACTGTGTGGCCGGTGGCGATACAACCGGGCAGGTCAGGACAATAAGCAGAGTAATCATCTCCAGCCCTTTCGATAATTACGGTATACTTACGCATCTCTTCCTCCTTTCAAACCAGCCTGTTTCAAAATACTGTTTAAAGTCCCCTTGGCAATCTCATCGTTCAAATGTCCGATAGTTTGCCATTATATAAAACAGTTTCAGAGCAATACAGTCATCAGGCATATACTAATCTGCCTTTAGGAATTGGTATTTCTCGCCCTAAAGCTCTGGCAGTTTCTATCCATTCAGAAATAATCACCTGGACATTTTTCAGCGCTTCTTCATAAGTTGCCCCGTCAGCCATACATCCTGGGAGTTCAGGAACCTCAGCTATATATGCTTCATCATCCTCACTCCAATAAACAATCACTTCATACTTATACATCTTTTCCCTCCTTATGAAACTTGTATCTTAAAATTATACCCCTTACCTGCTTAACTTGGTACGCCTTAGCCATTCCGTTTTTTAAAGGCTGTAGGTTCATAATTTCTGTAACACCAGCCTTGGTAAAAATATGATGGTCACCTTTAATCCGCTCAGCAAAACCTAGGCTTAAAATGAAATTCCTCAACTCGCTAAACCTAATGTTTCTGTCGGAAAGACCGCTTAGTATTCTTTCTAAAACTTGTTTGTCCATCGCTTTCCTACTTTACGGTGTCCTCAAGCCCGTTCCAGTTGAGGATTATGATAGAGACTTTGGTGTAGTCTGTAACGAGTGAAGGCTGACCGGTAATCATTGAAGAGTGCTCAACGTGGCATAATGAGTTCATGCTTTCCTTTCTAATATTTTCCCGACTTGGGTAAAAATTCGCTGAGCAATTTCTAGTGCCTTCTGGGCATCTCCCTTCATAGGTTCACCATGAGGGAGAAGACCGATATCTGGGGGATAGCGAGAGCGATAAACACGGTTAAGAAAATCCAGCTCTTCTATAGAGACTGGCACCTGTAATGGCAAGTCCTCTATATCTTTACTCAGTTCCAGTAAGTCATGCACCTTCCTCAGTTTTTTGCCTTTTTCCAAAATGACTGCTTTTAACCCCTTTTCAGCACATTGCTGGGAATGGAAGCAAACCTGCCGGTAGAGTTTTATCTCCATAGCTTTTTGTGCCATCAAGCAATCCTCATGCGCTGCTTGAAGCCACACCTTGGTTATCTTTCTCATATAAGACTTTACCTTGTTCGAGGATTTCTTCTATGAACTGGCTGCCGTGCTTCATCAGATACGCAAGTTCCTGTGGCGTGTAAATAAAAATATCCATAGCTATCCTAGGATAATTTCGCATCGCCATTATATCTGTTGGCCTGTCGAGAGGTCTCTTATCCGTTTCCTTGATAATGAGAAGGTCGATATCGCTCCACTCATGCATTCTGCCAGTTGCCAGAGAGCCGAAGAGGATTATTTTCTCTGGCTTATATTGCTCTATAAGCGTAGCTATGATTCTGTGTAGCTCTCTTTCTAAAGCTTCCTTCCTCTGCGTAACGGTCACAGTATCTAGTTCCATTTTAGTTCACAGCATCGCTCGATTCTCAGGTATT
>PCSL01000069.1:1384-5477 GCA_002772325.1 Chloroflexi bacterium CG23_combo_of_CG06-09_8_20_14_all_45_10 | reverse complement strand
CTTGGAGAGGGAGCAATTTTTAAAGCAGCTTGTTGCGGAAGACTATAGTTTGTTGGGAATTTTTAACTTGTAATCAGGGTAACGATTATGGTGCAGGCGATTGTGATTAACGGGTTGATATTTGGGGGAATCTATGCCGTTCTGGCGATTGGTTTCTCCCTTGTTTTTGGAGTAGCCAGGATATTAAACATGGCTCATACAGCGTTCTACATGGTAGCCGCCTACATCATACTTACTGGCACGGTCGTGCTTGGATTACCTCTCTTGCCATCTATCATCCTGGCCGTTGTTATTACCAGTGGAGTGGGAATGTGCTGCTACAAGTTAAGTCTCGACCCGGTAAAGGAGCACGGAATAGTAGTGCTGATAGTATCCCTGGCGCTGGCGCTAGTTTTTCAGGAGGTTTTTTTCATAATATTTACTGGGCGGTATCGCGGAATTTCTTCGTTTGTCCCTGGATTTGTGGAATTGGCTGGCGTCAGGGTTTTATATCAGCATGTTTTCACCATAGGAGCCGCCGCGATTATCGTCATTGGTATGATGATTTTCTTATCAAAGGCCAGATTTGGGAAGGCTATTAGAGCCATAGCTGATGATAGGGAAGTGGCTAATCTGATGGGAATAAATGTGAGTCAAGCAAACTTGATAACCGTAGGCATATCGGCGGGTCTTGCCGCGGTGGCTGGCGCAGTAGTCGCTCCCCTGGTTACAGTCGAGCCTGTTATGTGGATGTCACCACTTATAATGGTTATAGCTGCAGTTATTCTAGGCGGCTTGGGGAGTATTAAGGGGAGCGTCATGGGTGCTTTTATCTTGGGATTTACTGAGACTTTCGTCGTTTTTCTGGTTCCTATGGGGTCCTATCTTAGGGGGGCTGTCTCCCTGGCTATTATGGTAATAGTGCTCTTAGTAAGGCCTGAGGGTTTGAGTGGAGTAGTTTTCGAGGAAGAGAGGTTATAAAAAATAGGTAGCAATCTTCGGCGATTCTATTTGTGGTTTCGGGGAGAGATGTGGGCTATTCCCGGAAGGATGATTGCACTTGTTTTCGTAATAGCCTTACTCTTTCTTCCCCTTATCACGACCAGTCCTTATATAGTGAGACTCGCTACCCTTACCGCCATTTGGGCAATCTTTGCCGCTAGCTGGGATGTTTTAGCCGGATTTACGGGACAGCTAAATCTTGGCCAAGCTCTATTCTTTGGAGTTGCTGCTTACATAGCGGCTTTTCTTAATCTACATCTTAGCTTAGCACCGTGGGCAACAATCCCTATCGGTGCCTTAGCTGCAGTGACAGTAGGGTTAATTGTGGCTATACCTGCTATGCGAGTAAGGGGCTTTTACCTAGCTCTGGTCACCTTAGCCTTTCCCATAATCCTCCTAGGAATTATTGACGCCTTTCCTGATATCACCGGTGGTGAGTTCGGGCTCGCCGGTATTAGTCGCCTTTCAGAGTCCAAAATTCTTGATTACTACATCATAGTTTTGGTCATGGCAGTTTGCGTGTTCCTGATGTGGAAACTCACAGATACGGGAAGCAAAAGTGTTCGGCTTGGAGTTATCCTTCGTGCTATTAATGAAGATGAAATCGCCGCCCGTGCCGCGGGGATTAACACAGTTAGGTATAAGTTATTAGCCTTCTCCATAAGCGGTTTCTTTGCTGGAATAGCTGGAGGGCTTTATGCCCATGTTTTCAGGATCGTTGGTCCCTCAACTCTGCTGATTTGGACATCATTCTATCCTATCATGTGGACTATTTTCGGAGGGATTGGGACCATTTATGGACCGGTAACAGGGGCTTTTATCCTCTACCCGCTTGTGGACGCTTTAGGGATTGTTGCTGAAAGCTATCGACTGCTGATATTTGCTATATTGGTGATAGTTATCCTCTTGGTTATGCCTGAAGGGTTAACTGTGTGGTTTCGTGATAAAATAGAACGGGTATGCCCCCGCTGCGGACTAATCAACATAACAACTCGTCGTACCTGCCGAGCTTGTGGAGCCATGCTACACTTTGAACGCGAGTAATTTTTATAGACCTAAATATATCCTTCTGATTTTCTCATCCTCAAGCAATTCTTCAGCCGTGCCTGTAGCAACTATCCTGCCTCGAGATAAGACATAGTTCCTCACCGCCAATTCAAAAGCAAAACTGACATCTTGTTCCACCAAGAGTATAGTAACTCCCCCTTCATAGATATCTTTTACCCTTTTAAATACCTCATCTTTTATCAAAGGTGCAAGACCAGTTGATGGCTCATCAATGCAAAACAACTTAGGCCGGTACATTAAAGCTCTTCCGATAGCGAGCATAGTTCGCTCCCCTCCAGATAATGTCCCTGATATCTGGCTTCTTCTTTCCTTTAATCTAGGAAATAACTCAAAAACGCCCTCAAGGTTTCTTTCCGTCTCTTCTTTGTCCTTGTTTAGATACGCACCGACCAGTAAATTATCAAGCACTGTCATTTCACGAAATGGTCGGCCTCGCTCGGGACAAAGAGCCAAGCCTCTGTGAGCTATTTCAGTGGCCGATAAATTTTCTATTCTTTCTCCGTCAAATGTTATCTCGCCCTCATAGTGTATTTTGGCAAGCCTGGTTCCTCTGGTTATCTCCTTTTCCCAATTAATAAGCCCAGTTATGGCGCGAAGCGCAGTCGTTTTACCAGCGCCATTTGGACCCACCAAACTAACTAACTCGCCGGTATCAACTTCAAAGCTAAGATTATCTAACACCTGTGCGGTGTCGTAGAAAAGCCTAAGATTCTTTGCCTCAAGAAGCAAGTTTGCTCACCTCTCTCCCCAAGTATGCTTTTTGCACCTCGGGATTCTTTACTATCTCCTCTGGGGTACCTTCGGCAATAAGCTTACCAAAATTCATCACAATTACCCTATCGATTATTTTCATAAGGTCAGCTAACTTGTGCTCTATAATGAGCATTGCCGGCCCTTCACTATGTAACCGCCCGAATCTCCCTCCTTTGTGCAACCGCTTTATTGATTTTCCTATAAGGTCTGTTTCCGCAGGATTTAACCCACCAAACGGTTCATCGAGGAAAAGCAATTCAGGAATAGTGGCAATTACTCTGGCTATCTCCAGACGCTTCAGGTCACCGTGGGATAAAATGGAAGCAGGTCGAAGAGCCAAGTCAGCAATTCCAGTAAATTCTAAAGCATCATTTGCTTTCATCTCTACCCTCTTAACCCACTCTCCGGTTTTCCCACTCCTAGGACAGAGACAGGCCACCATAACATTAGCAATAACAGGCAAATGGCGAAACGGCTTAACTACCTGGAATGTCCCTGCTATCCCTTTGTTAACAATATCCCAAGTGTGGTGGTTGGTGATATCCTTGCCATAAAGTCGGACCTTGCCGGAATCGGGCTTCAGTATACCTAATATGCAATGGACCAGGGTACTCTTCCCCGAGCCATTAGGACCTATTAAGCCGACAATTTCATCTCGCCTAATTTTGAAGCTAAAATTGTCTACAGCAACAAGGTCTCCAAAACGCTTGGTTAGATTTTCAACTTCAAAAAAGGCACTCATAGTTATTCCTCACGGAGTTCTCGCCGTGAAACTTTGCCAACATCTGTCTTAGGAATTTCCCCCCTAAACTCAACAATCTTAGGAACTTTAATATGAGCCAAATTTTTTTCACACCAGTTGATAATATCCTCTTCAGATAACTTTCCCCTGGCCTCAATGTGAGGAACCACAACTGCTTTAATTTGCTCTCCTACTTTAGCGTCAGGGATACCTATGACCCCGACTTCCTTAACCTTAGGATGTAAGGCTATAACATCTTCTATCTCACGAGCTGAGATGCGATAACCCTTGTATTTAATACGGTCTCTTCCTCTATCGTAAAAAGTGAAGTAACCCTCTGCATCCATTGTCACTAAATCACCAGTTTTAAGCCAGATATCGCCATCTATTTCTATAAGGTCCTTCTTGCTCTCTTCGGGATTTTTCCAGTATCCCTTTGTTACCTGAGGACCATTGTAAATGAGCTCACCAATCTCCCCGACAGGAAGGAACTCATTTGTGTCAGGGTCGATTACTGCTGCACTAGTATTAGGTAAGGGAATCCCAAAT
>PCSL01000069.1:1182-1378 GCA_002772325.1 Chloroflexi bacterium CG23_combo_of_CG06-09_8_20_14_all_45_10 | reverse complement strand
CTCTTAATTCGCCCTACGGGGTTACAAATACCTGGACCAGAGATTTCGGTCATTCCCCAAGCATTATATAATTCGACACCAGTGCGCTCCTTCCAGCCTGCAGCCGTATCTTCTAAAAGGGCATCTGCACCAGATACAACGTACTTATAGCGCTTCCAGTCTATTCGGTCAGTCTTCTCATAATCCCTGAGAATCT
>PCSL01000069.1:0-1158 GCA_002772325.1 Chloroflexi bacterium CG23_combo_of_CG06-09_8_20_14_all_45_10 | reverse complement strand
ATACCGAGGCGCGATACTTTAGCGCGGCAGATAAAATGTCATCAGGGTCAGGTGTAGTAAATATTATTGTGGTATAACCGCGGAGTATTGCCCCAAGTACAATGAAGGCCAGAGCAAATATGTGATAAAAGGGCAGGTAAGCTAACTGAATCTCTTTACCTTCTTCGAGGGGCCAGAAAGTATTGGATATGTATTCTCCAGCAAGCATATTATAGTGACTCAGTATCACACCCTTTGGTAAACCAGTAGTTCCCGTAGTGTAAGGAAGTACAGCAATATCTTCAGCATTGATTTCTACTTCTGGTGGGTTAGGAGGATACTTTTTAATTAATTCTTGAAATTGATAAAGCCCCTCTTTTCTCAGAATCTCAGTAGTCGGCATCTCCATTTTCTTATAGACACCTCTGAGTATGCTCTTTCCCATAACTTTCTTGAAACGGGGGAGATACTCGTTAATACTAGTCAAAATAACGTTGTGCAATTCAACTCCTGTCCTTTCGACGATGTCATAAAGAATATCTTGGCAGACCATAGTCTCTGTCCCGCTATTTTCAAGCTGATATTTAACCTCGCTGCTAACGTAAACAGGACTAACCGATGTTACAATTGCCCCCAGTTTAAGAGCACCATAGTAAGCAATGATGAATTGAGGAGAATTTAGTAGAAGAAGTGCAACCCTGTCTCCCTTTTTAACTCCTAGGTTGTGCAGGGCAGTAGCGAATCTGTATACTTCATCCCTCAACTGAGAATAGCTTATTTCCGCTCCATAGAAAATTAAAGCAGTTTTGTTCTTCCATTTCTCTGTTGCTTCATCAAAAGCCTGAGGAATAGACCTCACAGGAATCTCAACCTCCGCAGGAATTCCCTCGGGATAAAATTTGAGCCATGGCTTTTCGAAATACTTACTCTTATTCTTATTCTCCATGTCACTCCTCTCTTCCTTCGTTCTTATCAGACTTAGCTTCGCGTATATTTCCGCTTCTCAGTTGAATATTACTATTGCCTCATTACGTGGCATTATATTACAAAGTATTAACTTTCTTCGTGGTAAGAGTTTAGTTTTTCCAAAATCTTAGCTTATAACTTGACATTGTCACATTTGAAAAATAAACAAGCTTTTCAAGCACATACAAGTTTAAAAGGAACTTTTCAGCTTAA
>PCSL01000002.1:2656-6752 GCA_002772325.1 Chloroflexi bacterium CG23_combo_of_CG06-09_8_20_14_all_45_10 | reverse complement strand
AGTCTGGAAATGGCTCGGGAATCGGTCGTTCAGCGTCTTCTGGCTAGCGAATCAGGAGTGAATTCGAGGGATGTCCGTTTGGGGCGCTTTGGTGAAAATGATGAGGCGAGAATCATAGAAGCCAGCGGAATCTTATCCGAAGCAGCGATCTACATTGATGATTCACCTCAACTCCGAGTTATAGATATAAGGAGCAAAGCGCGGCGCCTTCATTTTGAGCGCAATATTGACTTAATAATTGTTGATTATTTGCAGTTAATACAAGGTGATGGCAGGAATGAAACTCGGGTTCAAGAGATCAGTAAAATAACCCGTTCATTAAAGACACTGGCTAGAGAGCTGGATGTGCCAGTGCTAGCTGTGTCTCAACTCAGCCGAGCTGTAGAGTGGCGAGCTTCCCACGTGCCTCAGCTTGCTGACCTGCGTGAGAGTGGTACCATCGAGCAAGATGCTGATATTGTTGTTTTTATTTATAGAGATGATATGTATCATAGTGAGGAGGAGTGGTACAAATTGCATGACATAGAGAAGGAGCGTTATCCACGTGGTATCGCTGATATTATTGTAGCTAAGCACCGCAATGGCCCTTTGGGTCGAGTTAAGCTGCGCTTCCTGAATAGAGTGGTTAAATTTGACAACCTAGAGGAGGCTGAGTCAATTTCAACTCCTTAAGGGGTAGAAAGATGACAGATAGAAAATTTTCCGGTTTCCCGGCGGAAGTGGAATTTACTTCTTTACCCGATGTCTTCTTTGCTCAGGTGATGCCTCAAATTCAAGACTTAGCTGAGCTTAAAGTGACAATGTACATCTTTTACCTGCTCAGTCATAAGCAAGGACACCCTCCTTTTGTTACATATGGAGAATTGCTGTCTCAGGAGGCACTAATGACTGGGATAGACGAGGAAGTGCTTCGTCACGCTTTACACTTAGCCGTAAGTCGCGGCACCATTTTACATCTAAACTTAAATATAGATGGTAAATGGGAGGATGCCTACTTTGCCAATATGGAATCCGATAGGGAGACTATTGATAAGATCAAGCGTGGGGAACTTTCCGTTAGGGAGCAGCCCTCTAGCGAAGAAGGAATAGGACATGCAGTGCAATTACCTAACATCTTCGCTCTCTATGAGCAAAATATAGGGGTAATAACTCCGATGATTGTGGAAGAACTTAAGGAAGCGGCAAGGCTCTACCCATCGCAATGGATTAATGAGGCTTTCAGAGAAGCAGCCCTAAGGAATAAGCGCAGTTGGAAATACATTGCCCGCATTCTTGAGAGGTGGGCCAGCGAAGGCAAAGATAGTGGAGAGCATAGACAAAGTACTAAAAAGGTTGATCCCGACAAATACATCAGGGGCAAGTACGGACACCTGGTCAAAAGATAGGGCCCCCCGTGAAATAGTATTTCATGGGGGTAAAAAAGATAACCTTGCTTGTCATTCTGAGCGAGTGAGCCGAAGCCCTGAACAAAGTGAAGGGGAAGAATCTGGTGGTGCTCAGGGGGAGCTCCATGAAGGGGAAGAGACCTGCCCTATCTGTAAGGGAGCTGGTTTTGTTCATCCTCTCCTGGATTCAGGGCAGCCTGATTTCAGTCGGGTAGAGCCTTGCCAGTGCAAAAGGGAGGAACTGCAGAGGGAGAAGTTTCAATATCTCCAGAAATATAGCAATCTTGGTTTCCTGTCACGGCTTACCTTTGATAATTTATCTCCAAAAGGGAAGAGAGACGATGCTATTTCACAAGAGCGTTTTGCTCGGGTTTACCAAATGGCCAAGGTTTTTGCTGATAATCCCAAAGGTTGGCTGGTTTTCTTCGGTCCTGCTGGCTGTGGCAAAACCCATCTAGCTTGTGCTATTGCTAATCACCGTCTAAACTTGGGGCAGCCGGCCTTTTATATTGGAGTTGCTGATCTTCTGGACCATCTTCGGTCTGCTTTTAGCCCCACAAGCGATATAACCTATGATGGGTTATTTGAGCAGGTGAAGAATACCCCCTTGCTGGTGCTTGATGACCTGAGTATGGAAGGTGCCACACTCTGGGCAAAGGAAAAACTAGAGCAACTTCTTAACCATAGATTCAATGCTAGGTTAGCGACTGTGATTACTACGGATGTGCCATTGGAAAAGTTTGATGAACGCTTAGGTGGTAGGCTAAGGGATAGTGAATTTTGCCAAGTGTGTATAGTGGGACAGAAGTCATCTTTGGCGTGCTTAGATAGCTTACAATTGGAGCTACTGCGAAATATGACTTTCGATAATTTTGACTATAAGCGACTAAATCTCCCCTTGGAGCAGCGTCAAAATTTACAGCAAGCTTTTCACCTGGCGAGGGATTTTGCTCCTAGTCCAGAAGGTTGGTTAATATTTCACGGTGTTAACGGTTGTGGCAAAACTCATTTGGCAGCA
Source organism: Chloroflexi bacterium CG23_combo_of_CG06-09_8_20_14_all_45_10 (assembly GCA_002772325.1). Lineage (GTDB taxonomy): Bacteria > Chloroflexota > Dehalococcoidia > GIF9 > AB-539-J10 > 20-14-all-45-10. The sequence continues at coordinate 4,349 of PCSL01000002.1, read as the reverse complement.
GCTATTGCTAATTATCGCCTGGCGCAAGGCAAACCAGTTTTCTTTGTGGTTGTTCCTGACCTCCTTGACCATTTACGCTCCACATTCAGCCCACAGAGCAACATATCTTACGACGAGTTTTTCGAGGGGATTAAACAATGCCCACTATTGATACTCGATGATTTTGGTGAGCAATCAGTTACACCCTGGGCTCAAGAAAAGCTATATCAGTTAATTAACTATCGCTATAATGCCAGGCTACCAATGGTGATTACCAGTTGCTTTTCCCTGGATGAGATTGAACCACGAATCAGTTCACGGATGGTAGATCCAAGGCTAAGTCTAGTATTTAACATCATTGCCCCTGATTATCGTGGTGATGTAAAACCTAGCCAGATGGCTAAGCGTCCTGAACCACGTATCACCAGGAGGCAGCGTCTCTGAGTGTCAGGTTATTGCAATTGGGAAACATGACTGCTAAAATAAGCCAACAGCCAGTGCAGAGAGTTAAGTTATGATAAATTCTCGAGTTTTAGTTCTTAATCAAAGTTATGAGCCTCTCAATTTGTGTCGCGTACGTCGGGCTGTAGTCTTAGTCTTTTGCGGTAAAGCCGAGGTGTTAGAAAACAGCCGAGGAGAGCTTCATTCTGTTACACAGGTTTTCCCCGTACCTTCAGTAATCCGCCTCGTTTATATGGTTAAATGCCCTCGTCGTCAAAGAAAGTTGACTAAACTTGAGGTGTTTAATCGTGATCAATATACCTGTCAATATTGTGGTCGACAAACAAGGGAACTCACCTTAGACCATGTTATCCCACGGCGGCGAGATGGGGAGCATGCCTGGGAGAATGTGGTTAGCGCCTGCAAAGTTTGCAATCGTCACAAAGGGGGGCGTACACCAGCTGAGGCTGGGATGAAATTACTTTGTCAGCCACGCACACCTCGCAATGATGGCTTCTACATTCCTTATCACTATTTCAATGGCCATGATGAGTGGAGAAAATATGTGCCTCAGTAGCGCAATTCTAGCCCTGCCTTGGTTTCTCGCTTAGTTGTTCAAGAGGCAATTCTTTAACAACGTTATCAAGCTCGATTGTCACTGTTTCTTTTAAGGGATTCACGCTGACTACCTTAGCTTTGCCGAAGGGTGTGGATACTTCCTGACCTACCCGAGGCATTTTCTCCCTTATGGTTGCATATTGTTTACTTTCATAGCTAAGGCAGCACAGAAGCCGCCCACAGATGCCTGATATCTTAGCCGGATTTAAAGCTAGATCCTGTTGTTTAGCCATTCTAATAGAGACAGGGGTAAAGCCGGTGAGAAAACTCTGGCAACACAAGGGATAACCGCACTTACCTATACCACCCACTAATTTTGCCTCATCTCTTGGTCCTATTTGCCTTAATTCCACACGTGTTTTGAAGCTGCGGCTCAATTTTCGCACTAAATTTCGAAAATCAACCCTTTCACGAGCGCTAAAGAATATAGTTAGGTGACTGCCATCAAGGTTATAGTGAGCTGATAGGGGCTTCATTCTTAAACCAAGTGGGGTCACCAGTTCTTTGCATTTAGCTAAAACCTCCTTTTCTTTGTTCTGTCGGGCCTTTTCCAAGTCTTCTGATTGAGCACGACGTATCACTGTCATTAACGGTTCGGTTAGGTCGCTTGCTTGAACTTGAGCTTTAGAAATGGTGACTTTAGCCAGGTCCAAAC
>PCSL01000002.1:1163-2631 GCA_002772325.1 Chloroflexi bacterium CG23_combo_of_CG06-09_8_20_14_all_45_10 | reverse complement strand
GTTGCCAACTTGTAGCGGTATGTCACCAGCGTCACAATAGAACAGATTGCCTCCAGGTTGAAAGCGAACTCCGATTATCTTAGCCATTAATGCAAAAAGCAAAAATAAAAATGCAAAATGACAGAGCAAAAATTAAAAAAGTTTGCATTTTGAGTTGTCATTTTGACTTTTGACCTTTGATTTTTAATTTTCTATTTTGGTTTTTCTTGGCATGTTAAGCATCAGTGATTCGAATGCCAAGCGAGCATTAACGTTTCTGGAAATATCTTCTTCTGTTAAGCACAGGGTAGCGGTGAAGTCTTTAATCTCTTTTAGGCTCATCCTATTTACTTGTTTCTCTAGGACTACTTCATGGTCTACATTGGTGATGGCCTCCTTGTAGCCACCCTTGATAAGCATTAAGTCATGCCACCAACTGAGCCAGGTCTCCATCACCTCCATCGCAGACCTCCGGTCTTGACTGAATTGTAGGGCTAACTCCTGAGCATAAGCGAAGCGCTGCTCCAATCTAGCAGTTAGTAAGGAGGCTAGCTTATCAATTTTTTGAGACCGCTGACAGAGCAAGTCATCGTCTGCTAGGGCAGATAATGCCCAGCCAGGGCAGCCGTGGCATAAGCGAGCCAGAAGCTTTGCTTTAGCCAGGTCAACGTTATAGGAATCGGTAAGTATTTGTTGTATTTGCTCTGAGGGCATGGGCTTCAATTCCAGCCGTTGACAGCGAGAAATAATCGTGGGCAAGAGGCGCCTTTCCTCAGCAGCTAACAAAAGCCAAACTACTTTAGGTGGTGGCTCTTCCAATATCTTGAGTAAGGAATTAGCCGCCTCAGTGGATAGATATTCAGCCTCATCAATGATAAATACTTTGCACTTACCTTCGTATGGTGGCAAATTAGCTAACCTCTGAAGCCCTCGAATGTCATCAATGCCAATCTCCACTTTGGAATCCAGGCCTAGGGAAGTAACGTCGGCATGCTTACCTTCGAGGATTCGGTGGCAAGAATGACATTGGCCACAAGGTGGCTCGGGCTCATCACAATTAAGAGCTTGGGCTAAATTAAGGGCCAGGGTTCTTTTGCCCACATGGCGTGGTCCTACCAAAAGGTAGGCATGAGCTATGTTATCTTCTTTAAGGCTATGACCCAACAAAGCCAAAATTTTATCTTGTCCTATTACCTGCCACATCTAACATAAAATTCTAATATCAAAGCTCCAAATTCTAAACAGATCTCTTTGAAATGCAAAAAGCAAAAATAAAAATGCAAAATGACAAAGCAAAAGTTAAAAAATTTTGCATTTTGAGTTGTCATTTTAACTTTTGACCTTTAATTTTTAATTTTCTATATTGTTTAGGATTTCGAACTTCGTGCTTAGAATTTATCATATTGTGTCCAGGCTCATCAAATCTTGATAACTTTCTCGGCGCCGAATGAGGTGTGCTTCGCCTTGATCCAGCATGACTATAGCTGGT
>PCSL01000002.1:0-1126 GCA_002772325.1 Chloroflexi bacterium CG23_combo_of_CG06-09_8_20_14_all_45_10 | reverse complement strand
CGGGGAAAACTGAAGCCAAATTGGTGTCTCTTACTAAGATGTCTCCTGATTCGCAGAGCTTACCGGCAATGGTGACTAGTTCCTCTTCTGTCTCTAAAGCTTTATTAGCTATGAGGGCCTCATATTTGGCTCCATAAAGAGCTGGCCGAATGTTATCGCTTATACCACCGTCAACGCAGACATATTTTCTTACCCCTGGTATCCCTTTAATTGCTCCGACAGCATATAATGCTACCCCAGCTTGTCCTACAATTGCTCTTCCCGGCTCAATAATGAGTCGTGGATGGCCTAATTCTAGAAGTGAAGTAAGGCTGTTTAGCTTGCTGGTTATGGCCTGGGCATAATCAGCTATAGCGGGCACTTTAGAGTCTAAGGTGTATTGAACAGCAAAGCCGCCGCCAATGCTAAATTCACTGAGTTGGAAGCCAAATTCTTCTTTGATTTCATGGGCAAAGCGAAGAACAAGCTCTATAGCCAACTCATAAGGCTTTGTTTCAAATATAGGCGAGCCGAGGTGAAAATGAAAACCCAAAAGATTAAGGTTAGAAGCTGATAGAGCTCGTTTTACCGCCTCTTCAGCTTGCCCGGTAGCCAATGGGAAGCCGAATTTGCTATCTAGCGTTCCTGTAGTAGTATATTCATGAGTATGAGAGTCAACTCCAGGGGTAGGGCGAAGCAAAATATCCTGAGTAATCCCTTTTCCTTTAGCTAGTCCGTTAAGTAGTTCAAGCTCGTAGAAGTTATCTACCACAACCCGCCCGATGCCCCAATTTAGAGCCAGCTCCAGTTCCTCTGGCGTCTTGTTGTTGCCATGGAAGTAAACTTTATCTAAGGGGAAATTTGCCGAGCGAGCAATGCTGAGCTCTCCACCGGAGACAACGTCGAGTCCTAAATCTTCTTCTTTGAAAATAAGAGCCAATGCCTTATTCAGGAAGGCTTTCGAGGCGTAAATGACCAGGGTATCAGGATAGCGCTTGGTGAACTCAGCCTTAAATTCACGGCACTTGTGGTGAAGGGTGAACTCATCGAAAATATACAGTGGCGTGCCGTACTCCTTAGCTAGCTCAACGACATCACAGCCAGCGATGCAGAGGTGACCCTGATCACTTACCTCGGCGGTTAAGGG
>PCSL01000118.1 GCA_002772325.1 Chloroflexi bacterium CG23_combo_of_CG06-09_8_20_14_all_45_10 | reverse complement strand
TGTAGTTAGCGTTGCCGGGGATATACAACAGGAGCGAGCAGTGGCTCAAATTGAGCCGCTGTTTGGCAAATGGTCTGCTGGCGAGCTAACCACTGGCTATGTAAGTAATGATAAGCAAAGGGAGCCCAGGCTGCGTATTGAGTCCAGGGATGTGGAGCAGGCGCACCTTTGCCTTGCTGTTCATGGGTTTTCTCACCTCCACCGGCAGCGTTTTACCCTCGACTTACTTAACACAGTATTGGGTGGCGGGATGAGCAGTCGGCTATTTACCGAGATTCGGGAGAAAAAGGGGCTAGCCTATGATATTCACAGTTATGTGGAGCATTTTTTAAATTCAGGATCGTTTATTATCTATGCTGGTGTTGACCCTAAGAAACTAGAAGCTGCTATCGCGGCCGTTATGGAGGAAATATCCAAACTGAGACAAGGAATTACACCAAGCGAGCTTACCAGGGCTAAGGAACTGTCGAAGGGAAGGCTACAATTGCGGCTTGAGGATAGTCAAAATGTGGCTTTGTGGCTAGGCAGCCAAGAGTTATTAAGGCAGCAAATCCTTGATATAGACGAGGTCATTTCTATCATTGATGCTATCACCATCGATGATTTGGAGCAGGTCGCTCAGGAGCTTCTAATTGGTGAGAAACTTAACTTAGCTGTAGTGGGTCCTGTCGAGAAGGAAGAGCCATTACTCAAGTTGCTTAAGTTATAAAGGGGCGATAGCTATCGCCCCTTTTTTCCTTTAGTATTCCGGCGGTGGGTAACCTGGCATTGCCTTTTCCTTCTCAGGGATATCAGTTACTAAGGATTCAGTGGTCAAGATCATATTAGCAATGCTAATAGCGTTCTGCAAAGCGGATCTAGTAACTTTGAGGGGATCCACAATGCCCCTTTCCACCATATTGACATCTAATTCATCTTTAAGTGCATCATAGCCTATGCCAGGCGGGCTCTCTTTTACCTTATTTACTACTACTGAGGCCTCTCTGCCACTATTAGTGGCGATACAGCGGGTAGGCTCTTCCAAAGCTCTTCTTAATATAGCCACTCCTGTGGCTTCATCGCCCTTGAGATCAAGCTTATCTAAGGTTGGTATCGAGTTGAGCAGGGCAATGCCACCGCCGGGCAAAATGCCTTCCTCTACAGCAGCTCTCGTAGCTGATAAGGCATCTTCTACACGATGCTTTTTCTCTTTTAGCTCTACTTCAGTACCGGCACCAACCTTAATTACTGCCACGCCGCCAGCCAATTTGGCTAACCTCTCCTGTAATTTTTCCTTATCATAGTCAGAGGTACTGATTTCGATCTCAGATCTGATTTGCTTGATTCGAGCCTCAATGGCCTCACTTGAGCCTTTCCCTTCAACTATGGTGGTATTATCTTTATCTGCAACCACTTTCCTAGCTCGCCCCAAGTCCTCTATGGTCACCGAATCCAGTTTTCTACCGATCTCCTCAGATATGACCTTGCCCCCGGTGAGAACAGCTATATCCTGAAGCATTGCCTTCCTACGATCACCAAAGCCGGGAGCTTTTATTGCCAGGGGGGATAAAGTGCCCCTTAGTTTATTGACCACTAAGGTGGCTAAAGGTTCACCCTCCACATCTTCGGCAATAATCACAATATTCTTAGAAGTCTGGATGATTTTTTCCAAGGTAGGCAGGATATCGTTCATGGCGGAAATTTTCTTATCAGTGATAAGGATATAGGGGTCTTCCAGCTCTACTCTCATCTGTTCGACGTTAGTGATGAAATAAGGGCTGATGTAGCCGCGATCGAATTTCATGCCCTCGACATACTCAGTTTCAAACTTCAGCCCTTTGCCCTCTTCAACAGTGATAACGCCGTCTTTGCCTACCTTTTCCATGACGTCAGCAACCAAATTCCCAATTTCCTGATCAACTGCTGATAGAGCAGCTACTTGGGCTACTTGTTCTTTACCAGCTACAGGAATGGACATTTTCTTCAGTTCAGCAACTATGACCTCCACCCCCTTCTCAATGCCACGCTTCAAAGCCTGTGAGTCAGCACCAGCAGCGATATTCTTAAAGCCTTCGCTAACAATACTTTGAGCCAGGATAATGGATGTGCTTGTGCCATCACCACATTGGTCATTAGTTTTTGTTGCTGCCTCCTTCACTAATTGAGCTCCCATGTTCTCAAAGGGATCGGGCAGCTCTATTTCCTTGGCAATGGATACACCATCATTTATGACAGTGGGAGCCCCCCATTTCTTGTCCAGTGCCACCGGGCGCCCACGTGGTCCCAGAGTCACCCTGACTGCCTGGGTTAAAGTATCTATACCCATTTTTAATGATTTTCTTGCTTCCTCAGCAAAAAGTAATTGCTTTGCCATTTGTTTTCCTCCTTTCTATATTTTTATTAACTTCTCTTAGCTAGAATATCGCTTTCACGCAGGATAATCACTTCTTCATCATCTAGCTTAAATTCAGTGCCAGCGTATTTGGAATAAATCACCTTATCTCCTACTTTTACCTCCATGGCTATTCGTTTGCCGTCTTCGGATAACTTGCCTGGACCCACGGCAATGATTTCACCCTCCTGAGGTTTCTCCTTAGCTGTGTCGGGCAAGACAATCCCCCCTTTGCTTACTTCTTCTTTAGGAAGAGGTTTGATTACCACTCTATCTCCCAAAGGTTCAATCTTTGCTGCCATACTACCTCCTTTTTAATAACTATTTTAGCACTCTAATGCTAAGACTGCTAATTATTATAACACAAAAATTTAAAGTGCAACAAATTTTCCCCCAAATTTTTACAGAATCTGCCCTTGTTTTTCTACACTAAACCGTGTATAATTTAATTTTAATGAGGCAGCGGAAAAGAAGGCAATGGGATAGAAAGCGCGTTCGGGCATTGAGGCAGCATTTGGGGCTAACTCAAACAAAGCTAGCTGAGGAATTAGGCACGCGACAGCAAACGATTAGTGAATGGGAGATAGGGATGTACCAACCTCGGGGAACTTCAGCCACCTTGCTTAATATTATTGCTGAGCGTAGCGGCTTTGACTATAAAGCTAAGGAAAAGCATGATGAGCATTAAAGTGGGTTGCTGTTGTTTTTGTATGAAGATGCCTTGAGGTTTATGGGATTGATAAAGGGCAAGTAGGAGTTAATTTTTTGCCATGTTTACACGTAAGCGGATAAAAATTTCTGAAAAGTTAACAGCCTTAAAGTGGCAACAACTGCTAGGAAGGGAGTTGATCACCGAAGGGGGTGAGCGAATCAAGCTAATCTATCCTGGCAGAGTTAATGGTGATAGTGGCCCCGATTTTCGGGATGCAGTTATCGCTATTGATGAATCTAATTTAGTGAAGGGGGATATAGAAGTTCATGTTAAGTCCAGTGATTGGTATAACCATAGTCATCATTTTGATTCTAAATATAATAATGTGATTCTTCATGTAGTAACGGAGCATGATGGTAACTCAATTACCGTGGCGCAAAATGGCAAACAAGTTCCAGTGGTATGTTTACCATATGAATTATGGTATCAAGCCTATTTGATACCTCATTACCGGCTTCCCTGCTTTCAGCTCACGAAGCGTAGGGATGGGCAACCACTGACGGACCTATTAAGTATTGCTGGAGAAGAGAGGTTTAGGCAAAAGGCATCTTTTTTTCGAGCAGTCTGCCAACAGGAAGAGGCAGGGCAGGTGCTTTTCCAAGGCATGATGAGAGCTTTAGGTTATTCTAAAAACATGAAACCCTTCGAGGAGCTTGCTCATAGAGTACCCCTCAGTTTTATAGAGGGGATGGAGCTAAGAGGAAGTTTAGTTCTGAAACAAGTCTGGTTATTAGGCACAGCTGGTCTATTACCTTCTCAGCGGCTGCACGGGGGGCTTCTAAAGGAAAGAGAAGTTCAGGAATTGGAGCAAATATGGCAATTGATTGCCAAGAAAGCTAAAACCATGAGTGAAAATAATTGGAACCTCTGGCGCATATACCCTAATAATTCACCTGTGCGACGCATTGTAGCTCAAAGCTACCTCCTTCAGCGCTATCATGAAACAGGGCTGCTGAGGGGAATATTACAGCTAGTGGAGGCAGCACCTCTGATAGCGGGGTATCGCTGGTTTGAGGATAGCTTGATTGTGTTTGGAAGTGGCTACTGGCAAGACCACTTTGATTTTGATATTGGAGCGAAAACAAGGAAATCAGCTCTTTTAGGACATGGCAAGGCAGCCGAAATTATCATTAACGTCATATTGCCGTTTGCCTTTTCCTGGGGAGAAATAGCTAACGAAGCGGGGCTAAAGGAAAAGGCTATTGAACTTTACCTTCACTATCCTAAACTAGCTGAAAATGAGCTAACATGTCACATGGCAAGGCAACTTTTCCTTGAGGACACGGCTGATTTTACTGCCTGCCAGCAGCAAGGCTTGATTCATATCTTTAGAAACCATTGTCGGGAGGGGAAGTGCAGTGAATGTCCTTTGCTTAGTTAACCAAGGCTGAGGCTGGGCACTACATCCAGGTCGTAGCTGCTTATTTTGCCAGCCTGGAAATGATAATAGCCGCAAGCAGCTATCATGGCGGCGTTATCAGTACATAGATGAGGAGGAGGAACGAGGACAGGGATTGGCGAAGAGCTGAGGAAACACTCGGTTAACAGCTTATTAGCTGCCACACCGCCGCTAAGCAAAATTTGCTTCACTCCTAATTCTTTTGCTGCTTCGATGGTTTTGGTGACTAGAACGTCTACCACAGCGCATTGGAAGCTTGCTGCCGCGTCAGCCACTTTAGAGGGGTTAGCCAGAATTTCTTCTTTTTGAGCCAGATGCCATAAAGCTGTTTTCAAGCCGCTAAAGCTGAAGTCATGGCTGTTCCCGAGCCAAGCTCGGGGAAGAGAGAAGCAAGGCGTTCCAGATTTGGCTGCCTGCTCAATAGCTGGCCCCCCGGGGTAACCTAATCCCAAGATTCGGGCTGCCTTGTCGAAAGCTTCACCGGAGGCATCATCACGAGTTCGCCCCAGTTTCTCAAATTGTCCATGCCCCTTCATCAATACCAAATCGCTATGTCCTCCGGAAATGATGAGGCAAAGGCAGGGGAACCTCACCCTGCCCTCTCCACTTGCTGGAGAGGGAAAGGGTGAGGCCAGCCAATTGGCATAGATATGTCCTTCAAGATGGTTAACCCCGGTAATCGGCAATCGTCTAGCTAAGGCAATTGCCTTAGCTACATTAACTCCCACTAGCAATGAGCCAGCTAGCCCTGGTCCAAAAGTCACAGCGATGCCATCAATGTCTTGCCAAGCGAGCTTAGCTTCAGATAGTGCTTTATTCACCACAGGAATGATAGTGAGGAGATGCTGTCTTGAGGCGACTTCAGGGACGATACCTCCATAGCGGGCATGAATATCTATTTGTGAGGCTACGATATTGGAAACGATTCTGGTACCATCCTCAACAACTGCCGCGGCGGTTTCATCACAGGAGGTTTCAATACCCAAGATTTTCATGTTTTGCTGACCTTATACCAGTTCCTTAATTAAATCCTAAATTCTAATTTCTAAGCTCTAAACAAATCCTCACAAATATCAAAAATCA
>PCSL01000008.1:166-3426 GCA_002772325.1 Chloroflexi bacterium CG23_combo_of_CG06-09_8_20_14_all_45_10 | reverse complement strand
GTTAAGACCATTAGACTCATCAGGTTCTAACCTCACCATCCAAATATTACTAGCAAAGTTATCTTTCCACGTAGTAACTGGGATTACTATTTTGATAGCCAGCTTCCCAACTGCATCCGAGCTAACCACAATTGCAGGACGTGATTTTGCAATCTCGTTACCTTTAGTCGGGTCAAACTTCACTCTCCAAACCTCACCACGGCAGGGACTGACTGGCTTAGCATTTCCATCCGTCAATGGCCTAATCCTCTATTCGTACTCAACCAAGTCACCTCCCTGAAGCTCACGCCATTCCGTATCTTCTTCGTAATGCTTGGCTATTCTCTTTGCTTGTTCTGCCAGTATTTGTCTGCGCTTTGCTAATGGCAGTTTTAGGAAGGCTCGTCGCTGCACAACAGAGACTGGCTGCTCCAACTCAATTCTTTCACCCAACATGCGCTCAACATCCCCCCGGCTTATTAAACCTTCCGCGAGAAGGCGTAGTGCAGTCCTACGCAGCCAATGTGGTTCCTCATATGGCAATGCTTCAGGCTCTTTCGTTTTCCAGCCATAACTATCGAATAATGGCCACCACCGGCTGTAATATGAATCCGTGATGATCCCAAGTTCATGCAATCGGTATACTAGGGCTTGCATACTCATACCAAATTGTCTCTTGAGGAGTAAAAGCTCTGCAACTTGTATAAGAGCCCGTTTTTTTCCTACCTCATCAAAGATTCTTGCGCGTGGAGCTAGGAACGCGGCTCCGAAACGAAAAGCTGCTTGTTCCTCATCAACTTTTTCAGAGATGTCAAGAACTATGTGCCCAAGCTCGTGAGCAAGGTTCAATCTTTGGCGCTCACCATCTATGTCACGGCGTGTCACAGTAGCTGCTGCTTTTACATGTCGGTCATCATCATATGCAATTGCCGAAATACCATCAAATCTCTCATTAGCTTCAACTGCAAGTACTGCCAAGCCATGGTCTTCAAGAGTACCGCATGTATTGGAAATGGGAGCTAAGCCCAGCTTCCAACGTTCGCGCAGTTCCTCAGCTGCTTTTTCAGTATCCTCGAGATCATCCACGTGCCAGTCTCTAATGGGAATCTTTGATTCGTCCAACTGCCCACTCAATTCCTGCAGCCGAACTCGGTCTTCCAAAGCCCGCTCCACAATGCCTTTTATCCTTTCCTCTTCTCGCTTCAGCAGTATTGGGCTTCTCCGGTAAGCGATGAATTCAACGCTAATAGTCGGCTCATGGAAAAAGTAAGCTGCTTTAACTCCCAGCACACTTGCCAATTTGGTCATAACAACAGGAGACGGTTGTGCTCTGCCATTCTCATACTTTGAAATGGCTTGTTTGGTAACAATGCCCCCCATTTCAGCCGCCAAGGCGTCTAATGACAAATTGCGAGCCAAACGCAATTGCTTTAGCCGGTGACCTACCATAATGCCTCCTTTTCAGCTAGAAAATATCCCATCTGGTTGACAATTGTATCAATTTTAACAATATTTGTCAACCTTACTATCCATGAAGTGCACATTCTGACGGTTTGTTCCGAGCTACCTTTCCCGATACTCCGGTTAGCATCCGTAGGCTCACGCTTAAAGTGGGCAGCCATGATTTGTCTGCTTTTCAGAAGAGGATTTAGCCCTCTCATGAATGGCAGGGTTAACAAACTACGAAATGTGTAGGCTAGGATTTCGAGTTCACTAGTTTAGGGATATCTCGGTCTGGTTAGTAGTCTACTGATATCGTCATCGCTTTGTATTCAGGATCCAAATAAGCTAATTGATTCCTAACACGTTGTCTAAGACTTATCGCTGGTTTCAAGCAATATTCATAGAGTTCATCTCTGCTTAGGTTCAGGTCTGGAAACAACAACTTAAGAAAACCGGAGGCAAGCCGCCAGATAGCATTCTTATCCCTTATATTGTCACTATTAATAGTGCAATTATTTTTGACGTACTCTAAATATCCAGCTCTATCCCGCAAAACATGTAGCACCTCTCCAAAAAAGTCAGCTTTGAAACCTATGCCTTGTGAAATCATACTACTATCAAATTTAGGTAGCTCCCAACCCGGAAGAATGCCGTGTATCCTGTCGATAAAAGCACTTTCACCCAAAAACTCTGGCAAATTTTCGAATAGGTTTTCATTCTGTGGCTTACCTGAAGAGCCAATCGGTATGTTTGCAAGTAACACCAAACCTGCTTCGGAAGTAACCTTCTGCTTTCCCCTAGTGAAATACCCTGCCTCTAAAAAACCCTTGAATATCCCGATAACTTCACCGGAGTGTTCGAAGGAAATAGACTGCCCCTCGTCTAAAACTACAGCATCATATTTGACCAATAACCCTGGTATGTTGGTTGCATTGTTATAAAATAGAACTGCTGGCGTGACCTTGCCCCCACTGACCATGCGGATATAGCTAGACAAGTTAATGTAAATCCAAGATTTTCCAGTACCTTTAGGTGAGAGTTCTACCAAATTCACCCGATTCTGGACTACAGGTAGAAGCCTTGCCAAGAGCAACATCTGCTGGGAAGGAGTGTATGCGTGGGGATTGTATCCAATGCTGTTTATTAGTAAGCTTCTCCATTCATCTAAAGTAAAGTATGAACGGTTTTCGCAGTAATAATCTATGTCAATTTTGCCTACCTGCATAGGTTGAAAATCTACTAGCCATGTCTCCCCTTCATCTGCATCCTGCCCAGGATGGTATATTAACTTTCCTGCCCCCCACATTCCACCGCAGAGAAGCAAGGGGTAAGAATCCACGATAGATTTTTCAACATAGCCATCCTCAATATCGAGTGATGGTATCTTAAGCTCTCTCTTGCCCGATCTTAGGTCAATGTAGACACTAAAGTCATCTAATATCACAAGCGATTCGCCGTTTAATAACCTATTTCGCAAGAGTTCTTTCTGGCTCTTAGAAGGTAAGTGGTTATTGATAAAGTCCTTTATTTTTCTTTTTGTCTCGTCGGTCAACTCTCCGCTTGGGCAGTTGCGATCGATAAGCCACTCCCCTACATAACTAGGGATGCTTCTCTCAAAGCCCATCTTCTGCACTGAAGCCTTATCGATACAGACTTCGTCAAATACCTCTTTAGCTTTGTCTTGGTACCTTTCCATGGGATTTCCCTTTTCCTACTTCCACTTCCTAAAATTCCAAAAGTCTCTCCTCTGCTTCAGAAACCTCGATTATTCTTCTAATCCTTATCGCTATTCCGGTTTCCCCTGATTTCTTTTCTCCTAAACATTCAAAACTATAATA
>PCSL01000008.1:0-142 GCA_002772325.1 Chloroflexi bacterium CG23_combo_of_CG06-09_8_20_14_all_45_10 | reverse complement strand
CTTGCTTACGAAAGTTTCTTCTTTTGGTAAGGCAATCTCAATAACTTTGGGACTCTCATCATTCCCGGGGATTTCATCAAGGCGAATTTCAATGGAGCGAGAAGGGATAAAAACTTTAATATTAGTAATTTTATGCCTATTC
>PCSL01000007.1:2257-2399 GCA_002772325.1 Chloroflexi bacterium CG23_combo_of_CG06-09_8_20_14_all_45_10 | reverse complement strand
GCTGACTGCTGTGGATACACTTGATCCCCTGTATTTGTAATGGTTCTAAGCAAAATCCCAAAAGGGGAATGAAAGTTTCTTCAGGTGTCATCCCCCCGTGAACTAGACCCTTTGGCTTTGTCGTGCCAATAAAACCATACCC
>PCSL01000007.1:1696-2220 GCA_002772325.1 Chloroflexi bacterium CG23_combo_of_CG06-09_8_20_14_all_45_10 | reverse complement strand
TCTTTGTCTAAAAAATACCAACATTCCTCAAGGGCTCCATTGGAATCGATATAAATAAAGCGTTTGTGTTCCTCTTCCATTTCTGCTGTTTTCGGCACCTTATAGCCTTTAATGTAGTCAGGGATTGTGCAAGAGCCATGATCAGTGCTAACAATAAGACGGAACTTCCTAGAAGCTGCATCGGGTGGTATGAAACTCTTTAAGTATTTTGCAATATTGCTGACAGAAATCCTTACGTCATCTTCAAAATCAAAGAAACCCTGGTGACTTGAGATATCTAGTTTATTTATGATGCAACAAGTTATCTTATGATCCCCAAGCTTGCCAGTCCTTAGCTCGTGCGGATCCGGCATAATCCTATAATTGTCGATTCCACTTTCTTTGCAGCATTGCTCGAAAAGCTCTGGATATTTCTGGTATTTATCTATCTCTATTTGATAAGGCAGCTTACCTGCGACTAGTGCAGTCTTTGATATTCTTGTCTCGCTTGGAAGCATCGAAAGTTGGGGTATAACGCCAAAAGA
>PCSL01000007.1:0-1682 GCA_002772325.1 Chloroflexi bacterium CG23_combo_of_CG06-09_8_20_14_all_45_10 | reverse complement strand
CCTGCTCCCTAAAAGCCCTCTTAATATCTTCTATGTAAAACCAACAGAGGTTATCAATGATAATCCATAAGACTTGGTAGCCATCGCTTATGCAGTCCTTAATTACATGCCAAGTTCCATAGTTTAGAGGAACAAGTTCGTTTTTCATCTTTGGATACTCATTATAAAGCCAATCGCTATATGCTTTGGCATGCTCCTCTATAAGTTTATCTCCTTTAATGTGTTTTAGAGACCAATTCACATAAGGCAAGTATTCCTTTGTCACCCACTTGCTCATTTTCTCCCAGTCCCAATCTTGGGTGGGCAAGCAAGGTATACTAGGTGGAATGAGGGATTGCAACTCTTTGATCTGCTCTGAAAAGCGACCGAATTTAGCTCATATAAGGTTAAATAGTCTTTCGTTGAAATACAGCGGGTTCTTTTTTATAAAGATTTGGAGTGCATCTATTTCACCAGCTATCTTCCCTGACATCTTCACTGCAACATCATTGATTATTTGCTCAAATCTTTCCTTGAGTATTTTGTCTTTTTCCTCTTGTCGTATTTGAGAGATATTAAATTGGAGCTTATCTTGTAGGCTATTCTTCCACTTTATTTCAATTAAATCGCTAAATTCCCCTTTCTTTTGTATCTTATCGCCACACTCACAAGGCGAGATTTGATCTATATACTTCGTAATTGGTTGTATTGATTTCCTACTTGCAATCTCAGCTAAAATTTTCTGTTTCATAGGGTCTTCGTAATTCCTCAAAACTTGTAACCCGTAAACAAGAAAGCCGTTACCAATCGGGTCTTTGAATAGCCAACTATAAGCATCGCCTACACTCGAATTTAGCCATTCCCCTTTCCGCTTATCTACGAGTTTTTTCAAACTGCTTGGACTGGTTGGCTCTTTTTCCCCACTGAGAAAATATGAGACGATTTTAAAGAAGTGGGTAAGTGTAGGGTTTACCTCCCCCCAGCATCTATCAATGCAGGCAGAAAGAATCCAGTTCTCTACATCTCGTGGCGTTGCCAGCCTTGATTTTGGCGGGAAAGTCTTTGCCTTTCCAATAAGATTCAGTTCAATTATTTCATTATCATTCAACGGAAAACTCATGGCTAAAGAGGGTGGGAGATCTAGTTCCTCTATCAAAATGGATTTCGGAGAGATACGCTCTACCTTTACAGCAGAACTAGAGTAATCCTTTAGACTTTCATACCAATTCCCAATCCTCTTATTTTTCACTACAACTACCAAGTCATTGTCTCTAAGAATCGCTTCCCTGATTTTGAGACGGCTATCGATATACTGGGGTTCATTTTCAACTACAATGTCGTGTGCTTGATTGGCTCTCACGCCATAGAGGTCAATAATTACTCTAATCACCTTCTGTATTCTTCGAGCAGGCTTTCTAATGCTGAGACTATCTCGTCTCTACCTATGCCGGTTTCATCTATGACTTGCTTTAAGGATGCTTTGAGAACTTTTGCTTTTGGGGAAAGCCTTTCAACATCAACTGGCTTACCTGTAACTTCTATGTGTAGAGTCTCGATTTCGGTTTTTGATTTTGAAAGAATCTCCTTATACTTTTTAAGCGTTTCCCCGACATTTTGCCACTTAGTATACTCACTAAGTCCTAACTCCTTAGGTAAGCCGACCAAAAATTTCTCCTTAAACCGGTCTGTGCTTTGAATATCTG
>PCSL01000040.1:655-5848 GCA_002772325.1 Chloroflexi bacterium CG23_combo_of_CG06-09_8_20_14_all_45_10 | reverse complement strand
AGCTTAAAGATTTTCGGTGATTTTTTTCATGATTTAACAACTTTCCTTTCGGTGATATATTAGGTGATTTAAATCGGGGACTTGACAAAAATTTTTATTAATGTTAAATTGCAAGTTTGCGTTATGTTTATTGCCCTTCCACTCCTTCTTATTAGTTTTAAATTTTCCTCTAGTGAACATCTTACAGTTTAAATGTCTTACAAAGATTAGTTTTCACTTTTGTTTTGAGGAGAAAAGGTTATGGCTGTTTCGTTGATGCCTAAGCACGCGTTGGTGAAATCTTTTGCTAAGTTGTCTGAGGTAGTAGAGGTACCTGACCTAATTCGAGTTCAGCTTGATTCTTTTCATTGGTTTCAGGAAGAAGGTCTGAAGAAGCTATTTGAGGAGATTTCGCCTATCCAGGATTATACTGGTACTAGGCTAGAGCTATATTTTTCCGATTATGAGTTTCGTGAGCCTGATCATTCCATCGAAGAGTGCCTTGAGCGAGGTATGACTTATTCCTCGCCTCTCCATGTTTTAGTTCGTCTAGTGGCTAAAGGGACAGGTGAGATTAAGCAACAGGAGTTATTTTTTGGCGATTTTCCTTTGATGACGGACAAAGGCACTTTTATTATTTCTGGAGCGGAGCGGGTAGTAGTCAGCCAGTTGACCCGCTTTCCAGGCGTTTACTTTACTTTAGAGAAGGATACTGTGGGAAAACGAGAGTTATGCCTTGCTAAGCTGGTTGCTGAGCGAGGGGCATGGCTTGATTTTGATACTTCCAGTCGTGATGTGATTTCAGTTAAAGTGAATGGGAAACGGAAAATACCTGTTACCACCTTGTTACGCGCTATAGGCTTTGGTAGCGATGATGCTTTATTAGCTCTTTTCCAAGACGTAGATGATGCTCCTGACCATTCTTTTATTCGGTCTACAATAGAGCGAGACCCTTTGATTAGGAGCAAAGCTGAAGCTTTAGTTGATGTTTATCGCAAATTATCCTCTGGTGAGCCTCCTAGCCTCGATAGTGCCCAAACATTGCTGAAGAATTTCCTATTCAATCCTCGGCGCTATAGCTTAGGCGAGGTTGGCCGCTACAAGCTTAATAAGAAGTTAGGGGGTAACGTCCCTAAGGATTATCTTGGCTTAAAACCTGAGGATATAGTGCAGATAGTATGCCACATTATTTTGATTAATAACGGCAAAGAGACTCCTGATGATATTGACCACTTAGGCAATCGGCGAGCACGTACCGTAGGTTTTCTGATACAAAATCAATTTCGGATTGGGTTATTCCATTTAGAGAGGGCTATTAAAGAGCGGATGAGCATCCTTGGTCCTGAAGCAACTCCTTCTGCTTTGATCAATATTCGTCCTATAGTAGCTAGTATGAGGGATTTTTTTGGTCGGTCTCAATTATCACAGTTTATGGATCAAACTAATCCGTTAGCCGAACTGACTCATAAGCGTCGCCTATCTGCTACGGGTCCTGGTGGTCTCTCTAGGCGGCGGGCTGGCTTTGAGGTTCGTGATGTGCATCATTCCCATTACGGAAGAATTTGCCCCATAGAGACGCCTGAGGGTCCTAATATTGGTTTAATCGGCACTCTAGCTACTTATGCTTCAATAAATAAATATGGTTGTGTGGAAACTCCGTATCGCAGAGTTATCCATGAAGTTCCTAATGCTGTATCAGAGTTATTAGGGAGGGCGATCCGAGAGGATATAGTGGATCATGAAGGCTGTCTTATAGCTAAATCTGGCACATTAGTTACAGAAGAGGTGGCGCAAAAGTTAGCTTCGCTTCCCGCGCAAACCATCAAAGTAGTCCCTTTCGTTTCTAGCCAAGTTGCTTATCTAACCGCTGATGAGGAAGACCAATATGCCATTGCTGAAGCTAAGGTTCCTCTAAATGAGAGGAGTGAGTTTACTGAGGAGAAAATTGAGGTTAAGAAGGGGAGCAAGTATTTCAAGGAATCGGCGGACAAAATAGATTTCATGGACGTTTCCCCGAAGCAGATATTCAGTGTAGCTGCCGCGCTTATTCCATTTCTGGAACATGATGATGCTAATCGCGCTTTAATGGGCTCGAATATGCAGCGCCAGGCAGTACCACTGCTACGTCCTCGGGCTCCTTTAGTGGCCACAGGGATGGAGAGGGAAGTAGCTAAATACAGCGGACAAGTGATATTTGCTCCTGAAGATGGTGTAGTGACTTCCGCAACCAGCTCGCAAATTGTAATCGAGGATGAGAGGGGCAAAGATCATGTTTGTGGGCTAACTAAATTCGTCAGAACTAACCAAGGAACATGCATTAACCAATATCCGGTAGTAAACAAGGGAGATAGGGTTAGAAAGGGTCAAGTCTTAGTAAACAGTACCGCAATCGATGATGGAGGACTTGCCTTGGGGCAGAATGTTATCTGTGCCTTTATGAGCTGGCGAGGATATAATTTTGAAGACGCCATTATCATCAGTGAAAGGCTGGTTAAAGACGATACCTATACCTCTATCCACATTGAGAAGTATCAAATAGAGGCGCGAGATACAAAGCTTGGACCGGAGGAAATCACCAGGGATATACCCAATGTAAGTGAGGAAAGCCTGAGTGATCTTGATGAGCAGGGCATTATCCGTATTGGTGCTGAGGTAAGCGCAGGCGATATCTTGGTAGGGAAGATTACCCCCAAAGGTGAGATTGAGCTTTCAGCGGAGGAGAAATTACTACGAGCTATTTTTGGGGAGAAGGTGCGTGAGGTGAAGGATAGCTCTCTCAAGGTATCGCCTGGAGGGTGGGGGAGAGTGATTGATACAAGAGTCTTCTCCCGTGATAAGCATGATGAATTGTCGGCGGGAGTTAATAAGATTGTACGAGTGTGGGTTGCCCAAAAACGCAAGATCTCAGTCGGTGATAAAGTGTCAGGCAGGCATGGCAATAAAGGGGTTATCTCAATCATAGTGCCTGAGGAAGACATGCCATTTCTGCCTGATGGCACACCGGTGGATATTATTCTTAATCCGCTGGGCGTTCCATCCCGTATGAATATTGGACAAGTCTTAGAGGCTCATTTGGGTTGGGCAGCCCATGTATTGGGTTTTAGAGCACTTAATCCAGTTTTTGATGGAGCTGATGCCGTAGCTATTGAGGATGCTTTAGCTAGGGCCTGGATAGCTTGGGAAGCCGGCGCTGTTAGCCTTAACTCAGAAAAATCAATAGCAGCTAATCAGGAGAAGATCAAGACATGGCTAGCCCAGCATGGTTTTACTGCTGAGGAAATAATGGATGAAAAATATCGAGGAAGGGCTAAAAGAGCTTCACTTTGTTTGTGGCTTGAGGAATTGGGCATGAATGTGCGAGATCTAGGTGACGAGGATTTGGAGCAGATGGCAAAAAGATTTTATAAAGAGCGAAGGCTTTATCCACCTATCTTTGGCAAGATAGAGCTTCGTGATGGAAGGACTGGTGAATCCTTTGACCAACCAATAACCATAGGCAATGTCTACATGATGAAGTTGCTACACCTTGTGGAAGATAAAGCGCATGCTCGCTCTACCGGTCCATATTCACTCATCACGCAGCAGCCTTTGGGTGGGAAAGCTCAGTTTGGTGGTCAGCGTTTTGGTGAGATGGAGGTATGGGCGTTGGAAGGCTATGGTGCCGCACATATGCTTCAAGAAATGCTTACTGTAAAGTCGGATGATGTGATGGGTCGAGCCAAAGCCTACGAGGCTATTATTAAAGGTGAAGACATCTATCAACTTGGTGTCCCGGAGTCGTGTAAAGTTTTGTTTATGGAACTACGTAGCTTGGGTTTTGCTGTTGAGCTACTCAATGAGGATGAGGAGAAAATAAATCTCTTCGCCGAGGTAAAGCCAAAATTTAAAGCTAGGTTATAAGTATAGAAATGATAAATCCTAAGCACGAAATTCGAAATTCCAAACAAATTCAAAGCACTAATGACCAAAATTCAAAACACATTTTGTTTTGGTATTTGAATTTGGAATTTGTTTAGGATTTAGAGCTTAGAATTTAGGATTTTTCCTTTGAGGTGATAAACAAAGATGGTTCAATTTGACGAGCTGAGTGGTATAGGAATAAGTCTTGCCTCACCGGATCAAATCAGGAGTTGGTCTCATGGTGAGGTGACTAAAGCGGAGACGATAAATTACCGTACTTTGAAGCCGGAAAGAGACGGTCTCTTTTGTGAGAGGATCTTCGGTCCTACCAAGGACTTCGAGTGTCATTGTGGCAAATACAAAAAAGTAAGATACAAAGGCGTTATTTGCGATAAATGTGGAGTTGAGGTAGCTCATTCCAGCGTACGCAGGGAGCGTATGGGGCATATCGAGTTAGCTGCCCCAGTGGCTCATATTTGGTTTGTCAAATTGGTGCCTAGTCGGCTTGGCCTTCTTCTCAATCTCTCTCCACGAAACTTAGAATCGGTCATCTATTTTGCCCGGTATATCATTACCTCAGTCAATGAGGAAGCTCGCCAAGGGAAGTTTCGGGAGCTTGAGGAAGAAACGTCTCGAAGGATTGCTGAAGAGGAGGAGCGTGTAAACAGGGAAGTTGAAGAATTGCAGGTTAAAGCTGAAGTGGATGAGGAGACTATAGCGAAGGAAGTGAATCAACTCCGTGCTAAATTTGCAGAGCGGAAGACGAGACTTGAAGAGGAACTGAAGGTAAAAAAGGGAGAGATAGAAAATCTTAAGCCATTAAAGCTGCTTAGTGAGGAGGGATACCAAGAGCTTAAGGATAAATATGGTGATATTTTTGAAGCTGGTATGGGTGCTGAAGCTATTCTAGAGATTCTGAAGGAAATTGATATAAAGAAGTTACATCAGGAACTCCTTGAAGAAATGCGCACCGCCTCTGGGCAGTACCACAAGAAGATTAGCAGAAGGTTACAGTTAGTCAAAGCCTTCGGGCTTAGTGGAAACAAACCTGAATGGGTGATTTTAACTGTGCTTCCAGTGCTACCACCAGCACTTCGTCCTGTAGTCCAGCTAGATGGCGGTCGTTTCGTTATTAGTGACCTTAATGACCTTTATCGGCGTGTCATTAACCGTAATAATCGTCTCCGTCGTCTTATAGGGTTAGGAGCCCCCGAGGTCATTATTCATAATGAAAAACGTATGCTGCAAGAAGCTGTTGATGCCCTCATTGATAATGGACGAAGGGGGCGTGCAGTTACCACTGGCAATAATCAT
>PCSL01000040.1:0-538 GCA_002772325.1 Chloroflexi bacterium CG23_combo_of_CG06-09_8_20_14_all_45_10 | reverse complement strand
AAGCTTCATCAATGTGGTTTGCCACGGCATATAGCCTTAGAGTTATTCAAACCTTTCGTTATGCATAAGCTTATGGAGAAGGGCTATGCTAATAATGTAAAAATTGCTCGACGCCAAGTGGAGAGAGCCAGCCCTGAGGTTTGGGATTTACTTAGCGAAGTGGTTAAGGAACGCCCAGTATTGCTTAATCGTGCCCCTACATTACATCGGTTAAGCATTCAAGCCTTTGAGCCTGTCTTAATTGATGGGGATGCCTTTCAACTTCATCCCTTAGTTTGTGCTGCCTTTAATGCTGATTTTGATGGTGATCAGATGGCGGTTCATGTACCCTTATCCAAGATGGCAGTGAGGGAAGCAAGAGAGCAGATGCTCAGCCCCTACAATATGTTGCTACCAAGTTGTGGTGAGCCGATAACAGTGCCCAGCCTTGATATGGTGTTTGGTTGCTATTATCTTACTGTCATTAAGACCGGGGCTAGAGGAGAAGGGAAAATCTTCAGCAATTTCGATGAGGCCAAACTAGCTTACGAATTGGGCA
>PCSL01000062.1:4192-5869 GCA_002772325.1 Chloroflexi bacterium CG23_combo_of_CG06-09_8_20_14_all_45_10 | reverse complement strand
GCTAAAGCCTCGCACTACATTTTTAAACACCCTATATCTATCAGAGTATTTTTGCTTCTCTGAGTCTTGTAGCTAAATTAACACCAGCCTCTGCTGGGCTCTCCCCCCCAATTATTTCACATTTGACTTCCTTAACCGGTTGGAAAAGTTTAGCTAACTTGACCCGCCTTCCAGCAGCCCCAACTTGGGATAGCTCAAGGCCTATATCGGCTGGCTTCCATATAGTGGGTTGTTTTTTAGCTGCTGCCAGGATCCCTTTTAGGGCGGCATAACGAAGGCTACCTAGTTCGCTAGTCACAGTAATTAAAGCGGGAAACCCTACCTCCACTACTTCATAGCCATCGGGGATGACTCGCTCTACCCTTAACTTTCTATCAGTAACCTCTACCTTTCGGGCTAAGGTTACAGCAGGGATACCCAGAATTTCAGCGATGCCTAGGCCAACCTGCCCGGCATCCCAGTCGGAGGATTGCCGGCCGCAGAAAATAAGGTCATACTCTCCTATCTTCTTGATCGCCATTGCCAAAGCATAAGCAGTCGACCAGCTATCACCTTCTTCAAAAGCTTCATCTTCTAGAAGGATGAGTTCATCACCGCCCACAGCTAATGTTTTCTTAATCACGTCACGGACTAGCTTATTACCCAGGCTAAGTATGGTGATTTTGCCGCCTGCCTTGTCTTTAATCCTCAGGGCAGCTTCCATAGCGAACTCATCATATTGGCCAATTACAGGTTTTACATCTGGTGGCAAAGTCATTTTGTTAGTAGCTGAATTAACCTTAAATACCACTGGTGGTGCCTCCGGGTCGGGCACCTGTTTGCAACAGACAATCGTATTTGGCATTCTTCTCCCTCCTTTTGGGATAAATTTTCAATATGAAATATAGTTAAAAAATCTGCCCTGTGTCAATGATTGGCTATAGCCGGGCGGCTAGTTTTCCTAAAGCTGTGCTAAGCCGTTTGAGACATCTCTCCTTGCCCAATACCGCTATGGTTTGAAATAAGGGTGGTGCTGCCGTGCGACCGGTGATGGCCACTCGCAGTAAGCCGAAGAATTTTCCTGTGGTTAAGTTTAACTCCGTAGCCAAGGGGCGTAGAATGCCTTCAGGCAAATCAGCATGCCATGTTTTTACTACTTCTAGCCTTTGCAGAGCAATTTTAATAGCTTGGGTAGCTTGTGTAGCATCTAATCCGCTACTTAATAGCAGGCTAGTATCATATGGCAACTCATCAAGGAAGAAAAAGTCGGCCAGTTGAGGGACCTCAGCTAAAGTCTTAGCTCGTTCTTGGAGTAAAGGTGTGATTTGGCAGATGTAATCTCTATCCAAGGGGCGTTTTACTTTTGGGGGCAAATCCCTATCTAAAAATGGAGCGGATTGCCGGGCAAACTCATCCAGGCTTAGTCGGCGTAGGTAAACTCCGTTCATCCATTGCAGCTTACGCTTATCAAAGATAGCCGCGGTCTTACTTATTCTTCCTAGAGAGAAATGCTTTATCAATTCCTCTCGGCTTAGCAGCTCAGTTCTATCATCGAGTGCCCAACCTAGCAGTGCGAGGAAGTTAATCATCGCCTCAGGAAGATAACCTTGTTCTTTATACTCGATGACGGTGGTGGCACCATGTCGCTTGGAAAGTTTGGCTCTGTCAGGACCAAGTATCATAGGTAGATGGGCAAAT
>PCSL01000062.1:3456-4186 GCA_002772325.1 Chloroflexi bacterium CG23_combo_of_CG06-09_8_20_14_all_45_10 | reverse complement strand
GGTTCCCAGTTTAAAGATTGATAAAGCAGCACGTGACGAGGAACACTGGGAAGCCATTCATCAGCTCTAAGGATGTGGGAAATAGCCATTAAGTGGTCATCCACTACATTGGCTAAATGATATGTTGGATAACCATCGGACTTGAGCAGGACGAAATCGTCTAGAGTGTTATTTTGGAAAGTCAGTTGACCGTGGATTAAATCATAGAAAGTGGTTTCTCCCTCAAGCGGCGTTTTGAAGCGAACTACGGATGCAATGCCGCTTGCCTCTAGTTGAGTTTTTTCTTGCTGTGTTAAATAACGACAGTGCCCATCATATTTTGGTGGTTGCTTTCGTTTCATCTGCTCTTGACGCATCGTCTCTAGCCGTTGTGGAGAACAATAACATAGGTAAGCATAACCATCTTTAAGCAAACTGTTCGAGATTTCATGGTAATAATGTAATCTTTGTGATTGAAAATAGGGGCCCTCGTCCCAATCCAGCCCAAGCCACCTTAAGCTATCTAGTATGACATCTACTGCCCCTTCTACTTTACGGACGATATCGGTGTCTTCGATACGCAAGATGAACTTGCCGCCATGATGGCGAGCAAAAAGCCAGTTGAATAGGGCCGTTCTAATATTACCTAAATGCGGGTGGCCCGTGGGACTAGGGGCAAAACGGACTCTGACTTGAGGATGTAACTTGGACTCCATAATTATACATTATGGCACATTTAGCCATTGTAGTA
>PCSL01000062.1:1883-3411 GCA_002772325.1 Chloroflexi bacterium CG23_combo_of_CG06-09_8_20_14_all_45_10 | reverse complement strand
GTTGTAAACCTTTCAGCTGCTCTAAGTGTTTTTTAAGTCTCTGGACAAGCTGCTCAGCTTGTTTCAGGGCATCCTCAGTATCTTCTATTTGTGTGGTTATCTCAAACAACACTTGGCTTTGCCGTTGGGTTAAGTCAGCTTCAAAATGGGCTAAATCTTCCATCCCAGCTTGGCTCATTAGGCGGGATAAAAAGTCTCCCTCTCTTTGTATTTGTTCATTAGTAAGTTGGCCAAAAGATTTCAAGTTACTAATTCCTTTCTAATTTAGTTTTATGTTGGAATATAGCATATCCTTATATCTTTACGCAAGCCCTTCAGGCATCATGAGCAAAGAGCTTCAAGGCTTGCTTCAAGTCTGCTGGCAAGGGGCAGGTAAACTCCCGATATTTGTTAGTTGAGGGCAGACGAAAGCCAAGGCGGTAGGCATGGATAAATTGTCTCCTAAGGCACGAGGCTTTAGCCTCGAGCCTACGTTCTGTCCCATAAACGAGGTCACCAACTACGGGATAACCGATAGCTGATAGGTGCACTCTGATTTGATGCGTGCGCCCAGTTCTGGGAGTGACTTCAAGTAAAGTGTAGCCATTCAGGTATTTTTTGACCTCATATTGTGTACTAGCTTCCTTTCCTGTCTCTGTTATTGCCATCCGCTTCCGATTGTGGGGATCTCGCCCGATAGGCGCTTCAATCACCCCCTGTTCAGGGGATGGTCTACCTTTAACCAGGACAAGGTAGCCTTTTGTTACGGCATGACTTTTGAACTGGTTGACCAGATATTGTCGGGCGTAGTCATTTTTGGCGATGATCATAAGCCCTGACGTGTCCTTATCCAGCCTGTGGATTATGCCGGGGCGTGTTAAGTCCTCGCTGGTAGCTAAACTGGGACAGTGGGCTAGGATAGCATTGACTAAGGTATGGCTGGCATGCCCTGGAGATGGATGAACAACCAATCCAGCGGGTTTATCTATGACCAGGATATCCTCATCTTCATAAATTATGGCTAAGGGGATCGGCTCGGCTGTAGGATAGGCGGGTGGAGGAATTTTGATTGTTATCTTATCGTTGTCTTTTAACCTTTGGCTTGCCTTTGCACTTTGCTCATTAACTAAAATATAGCCTTGCGTAATTAGCTTCTGTATGTAAGCCCGAGAAAATTGAGGAAGGACCTCAGCTACATACTTGTCCAAGCGGAGGCCTGAAATAGGGGCGATAAGCTGAAGTGTCTCAGTTTTTGGTTTTGTGGGTGTGGCCATAGACTTTCCTAAATAACCCTGTTTGGTGCAGGGAGTAAAAGAGGGTAAAGGTACCTATTACTATGGCGGCATCTGCAAAGTTGAAGGCTGGCCAGTGGAAATTGCCCCATAAGCGGACATCGATAAAGTCGATTACATAACCTAAGCGGAGGCGATCTATTAAGTTACCCATAGCGCCGCCGAAAATCAAGCTAGCGGGTATAATGCTTAAAGTAGTGGCTGAGGATAGGTGACGGAGAAGCAGCAAGATGATAATTAAGCTAGCTATAGTGATG
>PCSL01000062.1:0-1802 GCA_002772325.1 Chloroflexi bacterium CG23_combo_of_CG06-09_8_20_14_all_45_10 | reverse complement strand
GGCAATAGCTCTGTTGCCTGTGGATTATTCCTGATCCATGACTTGCTCAACTGGTCAAGGAGAACGACCAAGGCAGCAAAGGCCAGAAATAATGCTATCTTCCCTCTACCCTTGTCCAAGAAAATCTTTGATTTTCTTGGCGACCCATTATCTCGCCCCTTTTTCATCTTTTGCCTGACGTGCCTTGCAGCTCAAGCACAAGTTTGCCTGAGGCAAAGCTTGGAGGCGAGTTAGGTCTATTGGTTGACCACAGGAATCGCATAGTCCATAAGTGCCGGCTTCATATTTTTCCAAGGCGTGTTCTATTTCACTGTGTGTGCCTCTTAGCTTTTTCTCTAGAGCTAATGTTTTCTCTAGCTCGGATGCCTCGCTCGCCTCCTCTTCCCTTTTGCCAAAGGGGCTACCCTCTCGCCTTTCCCCCAGTGACTGCCTGCGAGCTATTAGCTGCTCCAGTCTTTCTGCTATTTGATTTTTTTCCTTCTTTAAACGCTGGTAGAACTCACTATAATCAGCCATTTCACTAACCTTGTCTTTATTTGCCTAACCAAAGCTATTTTAACCTATGCTGAGTTTCAAAGCAAACTAGTCAAGTATTATACGGAGCTGAGAATGATACCTAGTGCCTCCCCACCTTCATACTTCACGAAATTCACCTTCCACTGTGCCTTCTTCGCCCGGTTTCTTACCACCAGGGCCTTGTCCACTACCAGGGGGTGGCTGTCCTGGCTGCTGGTAAATGGAGGCTCCAGCCTTCTGCATCGCTTGTGATAGCTCTTGCATAGAGTTACGAATGGAATTTACATCCTTTCCTTGAAGTGTTGACTTCAAGGTTGCTATCTTACTTTCTATTTCCTGTTTTACATCGGCTGGTATCTTGTCTCCATAATCGCGAAGGGTTTTCTCGGCGGTGTAAGCTAGGCTGTCAGCAGAATTGCGTGTCTCCACCTCTTCTTTGCGTTTGGCATCTTCAGCGGCAAATCTCTCAGCCTCCCGTTTCATCTTCTCCACCTCTTCTTTACTAAGTCCGCTAGAGGCAGTAATGGTAATTTTCTGTTCCTTACCCGTGCCTTTATCGCGAGCGCTAACATTGAGGATGCCGTTGGCATCTATATCAAAGGTCACCTCAATCTGAGGTAGGCCCCGTGGTGCTGGCAAGATGCCATCGAGTATAAAGCGTCCCAGAGTTCGGTTGTCCACCGCCATAGGCCGCTCCCCTTGGAGAACGTGTATTTCCACGCTTGGCTGATTATCACTAGCGGTGCTGAAAATCTGGCTCTTGGAAGTGGGAATGGTGGTGTTGCGAGGGATAAGAGGTGTCGCTACTCCACCAAGGGTCTCTATACCCAGAGTAAGAGGGGTAACGTCGAGGAGGAGAACCTCCCCCACTTCACCTTTAAGCACTCCAGCCTGAATTGCAGCACCCAAAGCTACTGCCTCATCGGGATTAACTCCCTTGACGGGCTCCCTGCCAAAGAACTGCCTTAAAGTGTCCTGAACCTTTGGCATCCTTGTCTGACCACCGACTAAGAGCACATCATTGATTTGAGGTGGTGTGAGCTTGGCATCGGTTAAGGCCTGGCGGCAAGGTCCAATGCTCCTCTCTATTAGGTCATCTGATAATTGCTCCAACTTAGCGCGAGTTAAGGTCATGCTAAGGTGCTTGGGGCCAGTGGCATCGGCGGTGATGAAGGGAAGGCTTATCTCTGTTTGAGCCACTGTGGATAGCTCCTTCTTTGCCTTCTCGGCAGCATCTCTTATCCGCTGTAATGCCATTCTGTCTTGCCTTAAGTCAATGCCTTGCT
>PCSL01000044.1:407-6249 GCA_002772325.1 Chloroflexi bacterium CG23_combo_of_CG06-09_8_20_14_all_45_10 | reverse complement strand
GAAAGGTTCCCAGGTTTATGAAATTGTTGAGATAGGGGAGGAAGGGCTTATAGGAGAGATAATAGGCCTGGAAGGAAATAAGGCCATAATTCAAGCACATGAAGATACTCTGGGATTAAAAACTGGTGAAGTAGTGAGAGGAACAGGAAGGATTTTGAGCGCCGAGTTAGGCCCAGGGCTGGTGGGATCCATTTACGATGGGCTACAAAAATCTTTGCTTACCTTAGCTGAAAGTACCGGCTCGTTTATAAAACGAGGTGCCAAAGCACTTGCACTTTCCCGGGACAAGAAGTGGCAGTTCACACCCAAAGTCAAAGCTGGGGATGCAGTCAGCGAAGGGGATATAATAGGCATAGTTCCCGAGACTAACCTCATAGAACACAGAATAATGGTGCCCGTAGGAACCAAGGGTATAGTGAAGGAGATACGCAAAGGTGACTATACAGTTGAGGAGCCTATAGCAAGGGTAGAACATGATGGGGAAGTAAAAGAACTCACGCTGATGCAAGAATGGCCAGTAAGAAAGCCCAGGCCCTATAAGCAGAGGCTCGACCCTTCAGGCTTGCTCACCACTGGCATGCGAATTCTGGATTATATGTTCCCCTTGGCTCTTGGTGGCAAAGCTTCCATACCAGGAGGTTTTGGCACTGGGAAGACCGTTGCTTTACAGCAGCTAGCGAGGTGGGCTCAGACGCATCTGAATATCTACGTTGGCTGTGGTGAAAGAGGCAATGAGATGGCTGATGTACTTTATAGCTTTAGAAAGCTTAAGGAACCTAACACAGGAAGACTACTACAGGAGAAAGAAATATTCATAGCCAACACCTCTAACATGCCGGTTGTGGCTCGTGAAGCAAGTATTTTCGTCGGCATTACTATGGCTGAATACTTCAGAGATATGGGTTACGATGTTTTGCTGGTTGCCGATTCAACTTCGAGATGGGCTGAAGCTATGAGGGAAATGGGCGGCAGGCTGGAGGAAATGCCAGGGGAGGAGGGTTTCCCTTCATATCTGGGTTCACGGCTTTCCTCTTTTTATGAAAGGGCTGGAATGGTTGAATGCTTAGGCAGCCCCGAAAGAAAAGGGTCGGTAACAGTAGCTGGCGCTGTAAGTCCTCCTGGGGCTGACTTCAGTGAACCAGTAACGCAGAATACGATTAGAATAATAGATGCTCTATACGCCTTAGATGTTTCCCTGGCAAACAAGAGACATTTCCCAGCGATAAGCTGGCTCACTAGCTATAGCCTCTATGTAGATGCAGTTAAAGATTGGTGGGAAAAGGTTGACCCAGGGTGGGATAATACCAGGGCTACCGCTTTGAGGATACTGCAACAAGAGGCTGAGTTGGAGGAAATTGTAAGACTTGTAGGTCCTGAAGCTTTGCCTGAAGGTGACAAACTATTGCTGCTTACCTCCAGGATGATACGTGAGGACTTTCTCCAGCAAAGTGCTTATCACGAAGTTGATACCTACTGCGTGCCAGCGAAGACTGGCCTTATGCTTAAAACCATCATAAAGTTTTATGAACTAGCTCAGGATATGTTAAATTCGGGAGTAGCTATTGAGGAGGTTCGCTCATCTCCGATAGTGTATCGGATATCAAGGATGAAAGAGATACCCAATGATACCTTTGAACAAGAAGTCAAAGAACTATGGTCCGAAATGGAAAAAAGCTTAATAGCCCGCAAGGGAGAAATCTCATGACATATTCATGGCGTAGCAATATTTCTTCGCTTTACATCAGAGAAGGAAGAGCAATCAACAAGGCCAAAGGAGCTTTGATCGTAGCTGAAAGCATCCCGGGCATAAAATTTAATGAGATAGTTGACGTTCAGCTTAGCAGTGGTGAAATAAAAACTGGTCAGGCAATAGACATCAGTGAGGAAGCAACTATAATTCAGGTATTTGGCGGAGTCAGCGAAGTAGACCTTATTGGGGGCAAAGTAAGGTGCAAAGGTGAGACTCTAAAACTGCCGGTATCTATAGACATCTTAGGAAGAATCTTTAACGGGATGGGAGAACCTATAGATGGAGCTCCACCCATAATTCCAGAAGACTACCTGGATATTAACGGACAGCCTATAAACCCTGCATCTCGCCAGCCACCAGCCGAGTTTATTGAAACAGGTATATCGGCAATAGATGGCTTAAATAGCTTGGTTAGAGGACAGAAATTGCCCATATTTAGCGGATCGGGTCTGCCGCACAACCGAATTGCGGCTCAAGTAATCAGGCAAGCCACAGTGAAGGGTAAGGAGGAAAAATTTGCCTTAGTATTTGGTGCTATTGGTATCAGTTACGACGATGCCTCCTTTTTCATAAGGAATCTTGAAAGGACAGGTGCCCTGGAAAGAACAGTAGCCTTCATCAACACTGCGTCAGATCCCGTTATAGAGCGAATATCAACACCAAGGTTAGCTTTAACCGCAGCAGCGTACCTAGCATGGAAACAAGATATGCATGTGCTGGTTGTACTTACCGACATGACTAATTATTGCGAGGCTCTTCGTGAGCTTTCCTCCATGCGTGAGGAAATACCCTCAAGAAGAGGATACCCAGGATATATGTATACCGACCTGGCTACAATGTATGAAAGAGCAGGTAGGATTTTTGGTAAAGAAGGCTCAGTAACTATAATGCCTATTCTGACTATGCCCGATGATGATATAACACATCCCATACCCGACCTTACCGGCTATATAACCGAGGGGCAAATTGTGCTTTCCCGAACTCTGGAAAGAAAGGGAATATACCCGCCGATAGATGTATTCCTGTCCCTTTCACGGATGATGAAAGAAGGAATTGGTCCAGGTAAGACCAGGGAGGATCATAACAATGTCTTCATGCAATCATATGCCGCTTATTCTGAAGGATGTTACCTCAGGGAAATATCGACCATCATAGGTGCTGAGGCGTTAGGTGAAAGGGATAAAATATATTTAGCGAATGCAGACGAGTTTGAGAGAAAATTCATATCTCAGAGCGAGTTTGAAAAAAGAAAAGTAGAAGACACCTTAGATATAGCTTGGAGGCTATTTTCGGCATTGCCTGAAGAAGACCTAAAGCTAATTAGTGAGAAATTCATCAAAAGGTATCTTCCAAAGTACTCAAAAAAGACTTAAGCGTGAACAAAAATGCCACAGCAATTAATCAAAGTTAGACCGACAAAAATTGAGCTGATAAAACTGAAGCGCAGGCTTAAATTAGCCCAAAGAGTACAAAAAATAGTCAAGGATAGACTTTCAATATTAACCATGGAATTCTTGCAGACAGCGAGAGAGACGGTAGAGGCTAAAAGAAAGCTAGTTGATGCCTTCTCCGAGGCTTATAAGGCGCTATCAATGGCCACCGGGTATCATGGATACATAGCGCTGGAAAAGGAATTAATAGCAACTGAAGCCGATCCCAAAGTCGTTGCTGGCTCAAGAAATATAGCCGGTGTGAGAATCCCCTCTTTTGAACTAAGGGGCAATGGAAAGCCAATGAGAGGGTATAACCTGGTTGATACCTCTTCATGGTTAGATCACGCAGCCCAACTAGCTGAAAAATGCCTTGAAGCTACCATAGAAATAGCTGAACTCCAGAGGAGCCTTGAATTATTGGGAATGGAAATAAAAAGGACGAAAAGGATAACCAACGCTTTAGAATATATCATAATCCCCGGGCTTCAGGCGACGATAAAGTACCTGAATATGAAGTTTGAGGAAAGGGATAGAGAAGAGAAGGGACGACTAAAACGTGTGAAGGTGCTGGTTGCGCGAGGATAGGAGGATGCCTAATAGCTCACCTTACGAAAAGATGCTTCAGGAATGCTTGAGAGGCGAGCTCAGGGTAGTAAATGCTG
The DNA here is from genome assembly GCA_002772325.1 of Chloroflexi bacterium CG23_combo_of_CG06-09_8_20_14_all_45_10. GTDB lineage: Bacteria > Chloroflexota > Dehalococcoidia > GIF9 > AB-539-J10 > 20-14-all-45-10. Next base: position 2,404 of record PCSL01000044.1, on the reverse strand, counting down.
GGCTACCACGGAGTCAAAAACGGCTATCCGATTTACTACACGAAGAATACCCCCATGTAATATGCAGTGATGGCAGCACTCACTTCTTTAAAAGAAAAGAGCTTGAGCATCTTGCCAGCATGATAAACACTGAGGAGCAAGAAGCACTATTATTACCTATGCTTATAGAGCTGGGCTCAAATCAAGCCGAGGCAGCCATAATATGCCAAACGGATGTAGAGGAAAAAGTTATATCAAAAACTCTTAACATGCCCCTTACACCTAAGCAAGGAAGGATTACGATATATAAACCACAGTTAGCCCTGCTAAGGAAAAAGCTAAAAACAACAACGCAGTATGTATTTTCTCCGAAAATCCTCGAATAACCACAATGTGCTTGACTTAGGAGAGGTAATACGTCAATATACTGTGCTAAATTTGCTTATGAAACCAGTGTGACGACCTGATCGCACCGGGATTAAGGAGATAAGTTCAATATGGCTCTGCCTAAGAAAAAAACTGCCAAGGCACGCCAGGGTAAAAGGCGTAGCCATCTTAAGCTTAATTTGCCGGCCCTGGATATCTGCCCTCAGTGCCAGAGTCCTAAGTTAGCTCACCATGTTTGCCCTACTTGCGGTAGCTATAATGATAGACAGGCGGTCGAGGTTAAAGCACCTAAGAGAAAAGGCTAGCTAGGGGTATGGCTGAGATATCTAAGACAGCCTATGTTTTCCCTGGGCAGGGGTCCCAGAGCGTTGGTATGGGGTTGGACTTATATCGCCGCTATTCATTAGCCAGGGAAGTCTTCGATGAAGCTGATGCCACTTTAGGTTTTCCCCTCTCTCGCTTATGCTTTGAAGGGCCGGAAGAGGAACTAACAAGAACAGATAATGTCCAGCCAGCGATATTAGTAACCAGTATTGCTTGCCTAAGGGCAGCTCAACAAGCTAGCAATAAGGATTTGCCTTCCCCTTCCTTTGTCGCTGGACATAGCTTGGGGGAATACACTGCCCTCGTGGCTGCCAACGCCCTTAACTTGGGCGACGCTGTGAGGCTAGTTCGGGAAAGGGGTAGACTAATGTATAAAGCGGGGCAAAAAAATGCAGGAGGCATGCTAGCCATAATAGGGCTTGATATAGACACTGCTGAGGATATATGCCTTCATAGTGAAAGCACTATCTCCAACATCAACTGCCCAGGACAGATTGTAATCAGTGGCGCTGCTGATGCTCTGGCTAAAGCCAGCAAATTAGCTAGAATGAAAGGTGCCCGTCGTCTTATTCCCTTAAAGGTAAGCGGTGCCTTTCATTCCCCCTTAATGAAACCGATTATAGCTGAGTTTGGCGAAGTTATCTCAAATTTCACATTCCATCCACCAGCTATTCCCCTGATAGCTAACGTGACTGCTCAGCCACTGACTAACGTTGATGCCATCAAAGAGGAACTCCTAAAACAGCTTCGCCACTGCATCCAATGGCAGCCTTCTATTGAATATATGACGCATAACGGGATTACTTCCTTTTATGAGATTGGCCCTGGAAGGGTGCTCAGTGGTTTAATTAAACGAGTCGATCCAAGAGTACAGACCTTCAACATCTCAGGAATTGAGGATGTCACACAGCTAGAAAATTCAGCCACCTCCAACTAACTATGGGTTTAAGGCGAAAGGCGCGAGTCACTGCTCTTCAGATACTTTACGAGCTCGATTGCACAGAACATGGAGCAAAAGAAGCTTTAGCTCGTTTAGCAACTGAGAAAGCATTACCGCAAGAGGCACTTAGCTTCAGTGAGGAACTTATACAAGGGGTGCTGCAAAATAAATTCAAACTCGATGACATCATTAAGCGCTTTGCACCAGCTTTTCCTATAGAACAAATGTCTGTTATCGATAGAAATATCCTGCGTCTTGCCATCTTTGAGATTTTATTTGATAAGAACACCCCAATTAAGGTAGCTATAAATGAGGCTGTAGAGCTAGCTAAGGCTTTTGGCAGCGATTCTTCGCCAAGGCTGATTAA
>PCSL01000044.1:0-302 GCA_002772325.1 Chloroflexi bacterium CG23_combo_of_CG06-09_8_20_14_all_45_10 | reverse complement strand
GGAATAGAAGACGAGTAACTCTCCTTTTAATAACTTTGCCATGCCGACTTTCAGGAAAATTTGAAAAATTTCACGCAAAATATTGCCTTTTGCTTAATCTTTCTTTTATAATACTTTCTCGTGCTTGAAAAGGGATAGCTAGAGGGTTTTTACACTAGCTATCCTTTTTTTATTGCCCATTTTGGAAAGTGCGGTTTATGTTGAAATGGAAGTGCTAAGTCCTTACAAAGAGGCTACCGAAGTAATAGTTGAAGCTGGCGGTGAGCCCCTTAAATTGTGTTACCAATGTGGTATTTGCACCG
>PCSL01000079.1:4374-6030 GCA_002772325.1 Chloroflexi bacterium CG23_combo_of_CG06-09_8_20_14_all_45_10 | reverse complement strand
AGACCCTTTTTGGGGAAAGGAGGATTTTCCAGGGCAAGGTGCGCCAGGTGGATTTCATAAAGTCCAAGGTGCAACTGGAAAAGGGTTAAAATTTTTTTGCTCGGTGATTGCAACTAATTGCAGATGCATGGAGTATCGAAGGGGGGTGATGCCTATAGATAGATGAACAACGAGGCAAAATATGAAATTTAGTACTGGGCGAAGTCTTTTTTGGTAGGAAAATAAAATAAGGAAAGGAGGCTATAGATAATGTGCTATACGATACCAATTGGAGCAGCGATAATTACTACTATTATATGGAAACGAAGGAAAGAACTAAGGGTTTGGTGGCTTAATTTAGCGCTTTATGGAGGTGCTCTGTTTGGAATAATAGATCATCTTTGGCATGGTGAGTTGTTCCTCATTTCGGAGAATATCGCCGAGGATTTATCCTTAGGGTGCGCAATTACTGCCACGATATTTGCCTGCTGGGGCGTAGTCCTTGCCCTGGCTAAAATTAGTCCTACTCTGGCTTCTTACTTAGCCGCCCATCAAAGCATAGGGAAATGAGAAACATTGAGTAGCAAAGGAGGATTTATGAAAGGAAAGATTTTAGCGAGTATTATAACAGCACTTCTCCTAGCAGCTTTGCTTTTGCCTTTGTCCTGTTCCCGTCCATCGGCTGATGTAGTTGCTGGAAGCTCACTTATCACCGACATTGTTCAGGATATAGCTGATGGCAAATTAGAGGTTCGCACTCTTATACCGCCAGGCATGTGTCCGGGGCACTATGATGTAAAACCAAGCGATGTGGAGACGTTAGCCAATAGTAAAGTTCTTATCATTCATAACTGGCAACAGAATATGAAAAATATAACCGGGCTTATCGAAGCTGCCGACAATCCTGACCTAATTATCAAAGTTATTGATGTTAAAGGCAACTGGATGGCACCCCTCGTACAAGCTGAAGCAGTAGACAAAATCGCTCAAGCCTTGGGTGAGATAGACCAGGGAAACTCAGCATACTACCAAGAGAAAGCCGCGACGAGAACGCAAGCTATTTTAGCTAAGGGCGAGGAAGTAAAAAATAGATTGCGAGAAGTGAAGGTAGAAGAGGTAAAGGTAATCTGCGCTGACATGCAAGCAGGATTTGTAAAGTGGGCTGGATTTGATATTGTGGCTACCTATGGTCGGCCTGAGGATCTAAGTGTGGCGGGGGTGGAAAAGCTGGTAGTTGAAGCTAAAGACGCTGGTGTAGCTTTAGTCATTGACAATCTTCAGAGTGGTACCACAGCAACAAGTGAAGCTATGGCAAAAGATATCGGAGCTATTCAGGTAACCATATCCAATTTTCCTGGTGGATTTGAGGATACAGAAACCTGGGAAAAGGCAATAGACAAGAATGTTGATTTATTGCTCCAAGCCTTAACCCAGTATAGGGAACAATATGGATAACACAGTCATCAGGATTCAAGACGCTGTAGTTTCCTACCGGGAAGATGTGGCTTTGCAAAGTGTATCCCTGGAGGTAAGGAAAGGTGAGTTCATTGGCGTCATCGGACCTAACGGCGCTGGCAAAACCACTTTGCTTACTGTTATCAATGGCTTGGGAAAACTGGTTCAAGGTCAGGCTGTGGTATTAGGATTATCGGTGAATGGAAGAAATGGCATTAGGTT
>PCSL01000079.1:3232-4211 GCA_002772325.1 Chloroflexi bacterium CG23_combo_of_CG06-09_8_20_14_all_45_10 | reverse complement strand
GGCATGGCTCATTTATCCCGGCGCCCTATAGGGCATTTATCTGGAGGCGAATACCAAAGAGCAGCTATTGCCCGAGCCTTAGTTCAACAGCCCGAAATCTTTCTCCTTGATGAGCCCGCAGCTTCGATAGACCCTCAAGCCCAAGGAGAAATCCTTAGCCTGATACAGCTTATTCACAGTGAATACCATATGACTACTTTATTTGTCACCCATGACCTTAGACAGCTGCCCTCTATTTGCCAGCGCCTAGTCTTAATGAAGGGGGGGCAAATATGGAAAGAGGGTAGCCCGGAGTCAATGCTTAAAGAAGAGATACTGAGCCGGCTCTATGGGGCTCCGGTTTCAATACCGGCTAAATCTGAGGTTGCTTTCTGAATAACATGGATTTTTCTATTTTGCAGTACCAGTTCATGCAAAACGCCATACTCGCCGCATTATGCGGTGGAGTTACCTGTTCCATCATAGGGGTCTTTGTGGTTACCATGCACCTCTCCTTTATTGGGGTATGTATTGCCCATGCCGCCTTTGCTGGTGCCCTCCTTGGTGTCTGGCTGGGGTTTAATCCCCTCGTCGGGGCATTACTCTTCAGTCTGGTTTCAGCCGCTATCATTGGACCCATGGCTGACCGAGGTGAGCTAAACCTTGATACTTCAATTGGCATTGTTTTCTCTTTAATGCTGGGACTGGCATTCCTTTTCATGGGCATGATGCCTGGCTCCAGAACCGAAGCCTTAAACCTGTTTTGGGGTAGCATACTGACTGTCAGCCGAGGAAATTTAATTTTCCTCGCTCTAGTGACAGCTATAATAGTTGGATTGGTGTTTGCTTTCTATAAAGAGATCCAGGCGGTTATTTGCCATCGGCAGGTAGCTCTGGCTGTGGGTATCCCAGCAACTCTTATTTTCTATGGCTTGCTATTTTCTACCGGGGTAACTATCACTGCTTCACTGCGAAGCATCGGTGGCTTGCTCATCTATAG